>JAQUNY010000116.1 GCA_028717405.1 Eubacteriales bacterium | reverse complement strand
GGTATTTACATCATATGTAATCAGTATAAGCATGTTTCCCTCACTTCCATAAAAATGGAGGGTATCCGTCAAGATCGCCTCTGATATATCGCGCTAAAAGCATCGATTGCACGAAAGGTACCAGTCCCCATTCAATTTTTTCTTTGAGATAAGGATGTGTAATTGTTTCCCTCTTTTTTTCCTGCCATGCTTTCAGAATAGCCTTTCTGGTATCATCCTGCATGATCACGGCACCATTTTCACGCTTGATAAATCCCTTGGGACTTATTTCTCTTTTATTAATCATTGTAATCACAAATCGATCAACCATAACGCCCCGAAGCTCTTCCATCAGATCAAGCGCAAGTGAAACACGACCGGGACGGTCTCTGTGCAGAAAGCCAACATACGCATCTAATCCTGCTGTTTCCAATGCTGAGGCGCAATCATTTGCAAGAATTGTATACATGAACGATAATAATGCATTTACATTATCCAGCGGAGGACGCTTGCTGCGTTCCCTAAAATAAAAATCCTCTTTCTGCTGAAGTATTAATTTGTCCAATTCGCCGAAATACAGGCTTGCCGCATTGCCTTCCAACCCTCGAAGCTGCTCGGAAACCAGGCACTCGCCAGTCAGGTTCAGTATCTGACTTAGCATCGCTGATACCTGTTTTAATCGCTGTACATCCAGGCGCATCTCATAATCACGAGAAGCACGTTCAAGTATCCATTTTGCGTTATATACCTTGCCAATAATGAAGTTTTTGGCAATCAGACAGCTTCTCTCTTCATTGTCGCTCAGTCTGTACTGTTCTCTGCGTAATGTCACATTACCATGGCTCTCTCCGATAACACGCGCCAGGAATCTGCCGCTTTGCGTAAGAAAACACAGGCTGATACTGCGCTTTACACAAGCTCCCATTAAGGCAGGACTTACACCGGTATACCCAAATGTTACAATAGCCTCAAAATTATATAAAGGCAATCTTGCAAGCGTTTCCTCGTCACGGCGAACCAGCACAGTCTCTCCTTCAAGTGCCAGATAGGTTTCAGGCGTAGTAACAAAAAGTGTATTTTGCAGTTTTCTCAATTTACTTCTCCCCTCAGGTTTTGTGCGATATATTCTGCTACAGGCCTTATGCTGCAAAGTTTTGGAAGACACAAATCACGTAATGAGCATGCACGGCAAAAAACGCCTGTCCTGACTCTGGGAGTGTAAAGTCTTTTAAACATATCATGCATTTCTGCAGCCATTGATCGGACTTCGCTTCGGAGATCAGGATTAAATTTCAGTTCTAAACGGTGTCTTGTTTCACCATAGTATAAATACCCGCCAGTTACAGAACAGGCAAGCATCTCTTCCAGACACATTGCCTGCGCGCAAAGCTGCAGCATATCAGAATGATCCTTTTTAGGCTCTCCCCGTTTATACTCCACCGGCACAGGCTTATAGCTGTCCCTTCTCCCAAACAGATGGATGCCGTTATCATCTTTGTGAAATTCGACCACATCACATGCACCTGAGAATCCAAGCTCACTTGAAGATACAGGTAATCCGCGCACTATAAGCAGATCGCCCCGTTTTTCGAAGAGTGCTTCACCATGCGCTTTTTCGTGAAGTCTGCTGCCTTCTATTGTGCGAAGGTTCTCCTTCCACTCCTGCTCTATGTGAATGAGAGCCCACTGCCTGCGGCAGAATGAAAAATGCTGTATGCCTGATAGCTGGAGGAAGTCGTCTTCACTGTATGTCATATCTCTTATTATCCTTATATGTCATATGCCACAGTTTGTATATGAGACTCCATTAGCAATATTCTATACCATTCTGGAGCACTCAACACCTGCCGGCATTGATGCAGTATCTACTTCAATAATATAATCACCATATTTGCGAGCAGGTACACTGGAATTTACCGGTTCAACTTTTACTTTTTCAAATAGTTTATGGGAAGGAGCATTACCAAATATGCTGTCATGCCTGAATACAATCAGTTCACGCACCGCCATCTTACCTCTGGCTGCAGAATGGTCATGTTCAAACATATTAATGATTGCTTCCCACAACAAACTAAGATCATCCTCAGAAAATCCGGTTGCCTTCTGTGCAAGATTTGCCGACACAAAGCCTTCTGCCCGGTACAAAGCATATGGGATCACATATTTACGGCCCATCTCCGTTCCTTTTTTTTCAGCATCAGCTTCAGTTGTAATAGCAACACGCGTAATTGTGATTTCCTGCTGCACAACAGGCTCAATACTGCGCGCAAATCCAATCTGGACAGGGCCCCGCACCTGGCCGCAATTCAATGCAGCTTTAACAAATGTAGTCATTACAGCCCCAAAAGTCCGGATATCATAGAAATTCCTGCACATGAAATTTCTAATTTTTGTATCAATGTCCGGATCTTCCTTTTTCTTTTCCTTAATACTGTTATCATCAACTCCAATTTCAGCGTATGCCCTTTTATCACTTTTATTAAGCGGCACTGTATCCTTTATATAAATCTCAAAACCACACTGACCATCCTTTACTGTTTCCACGTAGTTACGTATTTTACGCTTTAAACATACATCGGTTACGATGCCATGGCCCGTTTCCGGATCAATTCGCGGCATATTGCCGGCATCAGGATCTCCATTCGGATTCCCATTTTCGACATCAAAAAGCACCACAAATTCACACCTGTTCTTAATCACCATCTTTTACTTCCTCCTTATCAGTTTTTATATAATTTGCTTTCGTCTGTTGATAATATCCGAGAACAAATACACCCTGATCCGGCAAATTTAAATGAGCAGGATACGGATTATTTTCAACATCCAGTTTATCAAGTAAGTCCTGTATCCTGCGTTCACTTATATAACCATATTTTGCTTTTGCAGTATGATGCCCTGCAAGGCGTAAGAGAATCGGAAATACATTCGCCGGCGTCGCGCACGCCGATGTAAAATATCGGTCTTTGATTTTCGCATTTATGCCCGGGTTTGCATCCTGCTGCGCCTTCTCAAGCACTGCAAATAAGCGGCCCAGGATGTAACCTGTCCTGTTGATTTGTTCATTTAGTGACACAGTTAATACCTCCTTATATTTTTTTTGTTTATTTTTTATTAAATAAGCTTTAATTATGGCAGCCTTACCATGATTCACATTGTGTTCAGCTTTGACCCGCAACATCACACTGTTAAATAATGCTTCCGGATAAGGTCCATCTGAAAGTATTGCACGAAGCACTGCACCTGTGAGTAATGGTGATGAAGCCTTATCCCTGGAATTTGGCGATACTGTCTCCAGCATAAGCTTCCATAATGGCAGATACCGAAAATCTCCCGGCGACCTTTCAATATCCAAAGCAAGATAGTGATTTCTTTGATTTTCCAGAATACGGCCAAAACTATCCTGTAAAAAGAATCGTATGGAAAGACGTGCTGCGTTTGGTGACAAGCCAAGTATGTAAAACTTTGTATTCAGATCGATACCCTCGTCAGCACCTTCGGCAACAGGCCTGCCCTCCATCAATCTTTTAAATGTATCTGACATCAGTTTTTCTGTTTTTCTGTCTGCAATAACCTCTTCACCGGCTTCCTTCTCAGACTTTTCCTTGGGAACAGGGTCGAGTATATATGCGAACAAATCACGGTATATGGATTCCGGTTTCTCAGCCCAGTACACAACTGTTGTATCACCATATGTCTGTCTGTGATCTCTGTCTGAAAGAAGATAATTGAGGACAGTCGTGTATGCAAACGCTGCATATTCACTGACCGGAGCATTAAGCCCCTGTTGTTTCTCTCGTCCATATGACTCATAAGCCCGGTCATTGAATGAAACAATAGCTGTACCCGTGGGTTGACCGCCCTTTACGCCCTTAATGCTCGGGTGTAGACGTGCAATGGGCTCTTCGCGTCCGGTAACCAGACAGCGCATTACAGATGATTTCTCTGCTTCTGAAATATATTTCTCCCATGCTCTGCAAATTTCAACATCCTCCTGCGCAAACCCCATTCCTGATATATAAAATATTATGTTCGCTCCGGATGTTATCGCCTGCAAATCATCAGCCAGAGCGGTGCATTCACCAGCACTACACGGTTCCCATTCATCCAAAAAGCACAGTATTGCTCTGGCAGGGGTGCTGTCAACTTCGTTCAGTATGTCATGATGCAGTTTCTTGAATGCTTCAAAACACTGATGTATGCGCTCTGGTCTGTCTTTATTGCTGATACCCAGCACATATCCTGCGTTATCACAAAGAAAATTACTCTTAATACCGACAGTTCGTATTACCTGTTTCGGCACCTCCAAAGATTGCGGTGTTTCTATGGTTTGTTTCCCTCTGCTGACCTCTTTTGTCAAGGGAATGACACCAATAAGTTTGCCTTCGCGGGACAAATTTAAGGCATGTGAGACTCTGGCTTTACAATAACCTGACCTGCTTATTATTCCGCTCTTTACCAGAGTTTCATAGTAATCTACAAGCGTTTCCAGTATCACCATACCACCTCGCAATTTCTCAGGTCGATTGCCCCGCCACGCATCTGTGCACGGAAGAAGGTGGGGCGGATGTCACGTTTATTAGTAAAATCCATATCGTATAGCATGTATCCTAAATCACGATCTTTCGGACGTTCTCCCTCCGGTATCTCATCTTCAACCAGACGAAATTTGGCCGGAAACTCACGACAGCCAAAACATGGCTGATGGTAGCACTGACCCTCCCGCAGTCGGCGAAGCATTATGTTATAGTGTTTCTCAGGTGTATCTTCTTCTCCTGCCTTGTCAGTCATTTCAAAATGAGCCTCAATCACATAACGCACGTCTTTAAGCAGCAATGAAGCCCGTTGCTGTATGTCATGTGCTGTTATTATCGGTTTCACTTCGGCTATTCCTGCCATCGCAGATTTAGCATTGGAAGATGACAGCTTTGAAGATACTTCATTTCGTCTGACGTTAGTAAATCGGACAGGTTTTAAAACGTGGATGCAGTCAATTATCCATCGAATGGCGGGTTTCCAGTAAATAGCTTCTATAAGTCCCCTTGCAGCCGAAGGAGTAATTACATCGTAACTCACACGTTCTGTCTTCATTTCCGGACGAGTGAACAGCGCATAGTCGCCCCATGTCTCCACTCTGATGCCAAAGCCCATGTTCTTCATCTCCTTTTTTTGTTTTCTTTTTTCTTTATTCTTTAGTTTTTTAAATAAATACTCCCTGTCCGTTGTCTGTATTGGCGTTAAGCCCGGTTTTTTTGCTATATAGCTCCATATTTTTAAGCACTGCCAACTCTTCATCCAATGGTTCAATGGAACCTGTGCCATAAAGAGCACTGTAATTTCTGTCGTATACATTAACAACAAATTGTTGTATACTGCGAAGAAGATAACGGCTACGCTCGCCGGCTTTCAAACGTGCGATCAAAACCTGCGCCTTTTCCGTACGCGGAATAATTATTGCGCGTGTATTTTCATCAATCAGCTTGAATTCTTTTGCAATCGATGCAAAGGGGAAGCTCATGTCCGTTTCATACCCTTCTTCGAAACGATTTACTACATTTTTTGTGTCAAGTCCTTCACCTTCAATATGATAGAGCTCACCAAAATATGCTTTGACAGCCTCAGGTGAAGCAATATCATCAAATCGGCCGGCAACTGAGTTCATGATACTGACAGGTCGTTTTAACATTG
>JAQUNY010000115.1 GCA_028717405.1 Eubacteriales bacterium | reverse complement strand
TTCGCTGATCAAAAATCCAGGCGGAGGATTGGCGCCTGCAGGAGGGTATATAGCCGGTAAAAAAAATCTTGTAGATAATGCCGCTGAGAGACTTGTAGCACCGGGGCTCGGGAAAAAAACCGGACCATCTCTTGGAAATAACCGCCTTTTATTCCAGGGCCTTTTTATGGCGCCGCATGCCGTCGCTGAAAGCCTTATGGGAGCTGTATACTGCTCCGCCATAATGCAGTGGGCCGGATATACATGCAGCCCCGGTATTTTTGATGAAAGGCCTGATATAATTCAATCTGTAGAGATGGGAAACAGTGAAAGCCTGCTGGAGTTTTGTAAAGGTATACAATCAGGGTCTCCTGTTGATTCCCATGTCACTCCGGTCCCCTGGGATATGCCAGGATATGACTGCCCCGTGATTATGGCGGCCGGCGGTTTTGTTCAGGGGGCTTCTCTTGAGCTTAGCGCAGATGCACCTGTTGCAGAGCCTTATACTGTTTTTGTGCAGGGCGGGTTGGTATATGAAAATGTGAAGGTTGCCGTTATGAAGGCAATGTCTATGCTCACTGAAAAGGGATATATAGATGAAAACGGGAAAAAATGCTGAAGCTGGGGAATATTTAAATATCGTAACAGGAAGAAAAGCTGTTAAATCAGGAAAAGTCTTCATATTTGTGATAGTGATCTTCGTTGTTTATATATTCATGTTTTTTAACTGGGCTTTCGGCAGAAACATCAGGACTGCCGTCATGTATTCCGGGACTGTTGAAGAAATAATAAGCACAACAGCGTTGATATCAAGATACGAAGAACCGGTAATATCCTCATATGGGGGCAGGTGCTTTCCATATATTCCCGGAGGCGGCAGAGTGCCGGCAGGATACAGGCTGGCATCTGTGCTTGACAACCATACCGCAGTACTTGCCGATGAGCTGAAAGAAAAGGAGAATGAGCTCCTCAATGCCAAGCTCGAGGAAGCCTTGAACAACAACCTTCATTCCGGCGGTGTTCTCAGGATTGATGAAAGTATCGCTAAGGAAGCGGGAAAGCTGGCGTATGTAACTTCTGCCGGGGATATAAAGGCTGCTCTGGATATTATAAATGAGATAGATGGTTTAATTGCAGGAAAAGCATCGATGACAGACATAACAGGGAATAATAATGCCTATGTCAGGACATTGGAAGAAAGGATATCATACCTCAGATATGAAATTGAAAGTAAAACCGGATCAATAATATCACAAAGAGCAGGTTTGTTAACATATGTCAGGGATGGATGTGAAGAGACTCTGAAGCCGGATGCCATAACTATGCTGCTCCCGGAGGACCTTGACCGGATAGCGGCATCATATAAACCTGTAAAGCTTTCACCGGATAGCTATATTGATAAGGGAGCAGCTTACGCAAAACTTATAACGGAATATTTTTATTACTATGTATTTAATATAAAAAAGGATGAATTGCCTGCTTTTTCAACCGGCGAAGACATCAGGATAAGACTTAAGAGCAATGGCCTGGTCATACACGGGAAGATAGTTTCAATTTCAGAATTATCAGTTACAGGACGTGCTGCAATAACTGTTATGACTTCTGAAGGCCTTGATTTGGCTGCAGACCGCCGAATCATGGACATAGAAGTGATCAGAAACAGGAGCACAGGGGTGAAAGTGCCTTTAAAAAGCCTGGCAGAAATAAACTATAAAGAAAATACAGCCAATATCGTCATGGTCGAGGCAAATCATGCAAAAACAAGGCAGATCGTAATTAAAGGAATGAACAGCGAATATGCCGTAATAGAAAATATGCCGGGAAGTAATGTGAAAAGCGTAGGAGTGTTTTCGACGTATATAGTAAATCCCGAAAACATCAGGGACGGACAGATGATAAGAAAATAACAGGCCGGCCGGATATATCTGCTGTCAGGAGGGATATAATGGACAATAATGCAGGTACAGAAGCCTTACTCCATGAGGCAATAAGAGAAAATCTTAAAAAGATAAAAGGAAACATAGAAAAGGCATGCCGTGAAGGCGGCCATCACAAAAACCCCGATGACGTTACCATAGTAGGCGTAACCAAGACTTTTGGGGCTGGTACAGTCAAGGCGGCAATTGCGGCGGGTATTGAAAATATAGGTGAAAATAAGGTTCAGGAATTGGAGGAAAAACAGGCAGCGATCGGAAGGACGTGCAAATGGCATATGATCGGCCATCTGCAGAAGAACAAAGCGGCACGTATTGCCGGCAGGGTAAGTCTCATACACTCCATAGATTCGATAGCGCTTCTGACTGAACTTGAAAGGGCGTCAAAAAAATCCGGGGCAATAACTGATGTCCTTGTACAGATTAATATGACAGACGAAATCACAAAGTCAGGCATTAAACCTGGGGAAGTAAGAGCTTTTCTGATACAGGCCGGCCGATTTGAATGGGTCAAGGTAAAAGGACTGATGACAATAGCACAATATACTGTGGTCCCTGAGGAAACAAGGCCCGTATTTAGAAATTTGCATAAAATATTTATTGACATGGGAAATGAAAAACTTGATAATATAAATATGGAAATACTGTCAATGGGAATGAGCAATGATTATATGATAGCAGTTGAAGAAGGCTCAAATATGGTCAGGATAGGAACGGCAATTTTCGGCAGCCGTTAAGCTCTATCTGCCGATGAGGGGAGGGTCCGAAATGCCGGGTATTTTAAATAAAGTACTGAATTTCGTAGGATGGGATACTGAGTCTGATGAGGACTATGATGATTTTAAGAGTGAAAGTTATGGCAAGGTAAAAAAGACAGCCAGCGGGAATGTTATGGAAAACGTTATGAATGATGATGCACAGAATGCTGTCAGAAAGCCTAAAAACAAGATAGTAAACCTGAAAACGCAGGCTCTTATGCGAGTAGTTGTTGTTAATCCTGTAAAATTCGACGAGGCACAGGAAATATGTGATCATCTGAAAGATAACAGGACTGTGATAGTAAATCTGGAGACTGTAGATAAAGAGACAGCCCAAAGGATCGTTGATTTTTTGGGAGGATCTGTCTATGCATTGGATGGCAACATCCAGAAGGTTTCTGCATCTATTTTCCTGATTGCGCCCGTAAACGTGGATATAATGGGCGATTTTAAGGATGATTTAAAAAACAGGGGTTCTTTCCCGTGGCTGAAGTAAACGGAGGGACCTGATGAGTATTTTTACAACTGCAATTCATTGGCTGATTGAAGTCATGAAGTGGACCATTTTTATAAGGGTAATCATATCATGGTTTCCGATCAGCAGGGAAAACCCTTTAATAAAAGCCCTTTATGCTGTTACTGAGCCAATCCTTTCTCCTATAAGGAAGCTGATTGCCAAATCATCCTTTGGAAACAATATGATGTTTGATTTCTCTCCCATAATTGCTTTTCTGATTCTGTCACTCGTTGGCAGAATGATTATCTGAGGGAGATTACCTGCATATCGTAAGCTTTTTGAGCAATGCTGTGACAAGGGGATCTTTCTGAAAGCAGAAATTCTCTTATAAACTGATATATATTAAACTGAACGGGGGCGCCTGAATGCCAGAAGACTACAGCAAGACCCTCAATCTGCCGGCTACAGATTTTTCAATGAGGGCAAACCTGCCGCAAAGAGAGCCAGAGACGCTAAAAAAATGGGCTGATGAGGATATCTATTCCAGGCAGCTCAACAAAAACAGGGACGGGAAAAAGTTTATTCTCCATGACGGACCGCCTTATGCAAACGGAGACATACATCTCGGCACAGCTCTCAATAAAATCCTGAAGGACATTGTTGTTAAATATTTCAGCATGTGCGGTTATTATGCTCCATACATCCCGGGATGGGATACACACGGGCTGCCCATAGAACAAAGGGCTATCAAGGAGCTGGGATTGAAAAGGCATGAGACTGATCCTCTTGTATTCAGGGATGCATGTAAAAAGTTCGCAATGAAATATATTGATATACAAAGGGAATCGTTCAGGAGACTCGGCGTCAGAGCAGACTGGGATAATCCTTATATCACACTGAAACCGGCATTTGAAGCAAAGCAGGTAGAAGTTTTCGGCGAAATGTGCAAGAAAGGATATATTTATAAAGGACTGAGACCGGTATACTGGTGCCCGAAATGTGAAACAGCCCTTGCCGAGGCTGAAATCGAGTATGAGGAAGATCCCGCGAAAGCAATATATGTGAAATTTCGGGTAAGAGATTCGGGAGGAAGGCTGCAGAAACTGAATGAAGATATCAGCGATAATAATACCTTTTTCGTAATATGGACTACGACGACATGGACGTTGCCCGGGAATATGGCAGTATGCCTGAATGCTGATTTTGAGTACTCGGTAGTGAGGACCGGACAGGGCGACCTGATCATGGCTTCAGAGTTGATGGAAAGCACTATGAAAGCAGCCGGAATAGACGATTATGTAAAAATTGCCACGGCAAAAGGATCTGAGATGGAGGGTGTTATATGCAGACATCCATTTCTGGAGAGGGATTCACTGTTGATAAATGGCAGCCATGTCACGCTGGAAGCCGGCACGGGTTGTGTGCATACTGCTCCCGGTCACGGCGCCGAAGATTTCCAGGTTTCTGCCGGATATGACATCGACGTGGTAGTGCCGGTAGATCACAGGGGCTATTTAACAGACGATGCCGGGCAATTTTCAGGCTTGTACTATAAAGATTCCAACAAAGCGATAGCTGAAGAGCTAAGAAGAAGCGGCAGTTTGCTGGCAATCACTGATATTGCGCATCAGTATCCACATTGCTGGAGGTGCAGGGAGCCGATAATCTACAGAGCTACTGAACAGTGGTTTGCTTCCATCGAAGGATTCAGAAAAGATGCACTGGAAGAAATTGATAAAGTAAAATGGTATCCGGGCTGGGGCGGCGAAAGAATCAGGGGAATGGTTCGTGACAGAAGCGACTGGTGTATTTCGAGACAGCGCATATGGGGAGTGCCTATACCTATATTTTATTGTTCAGAATGCGGGAAAGAACTCATAAACGATGCTACGATAAATGCGGTCAGGGATCTTTTCGCCAGAGAAGGATCAAACGCCTGGTACAAATATGAGGCTTCGGAAATACTGTCTGCAGGTACAGCCTGCGAATGTGGCAGCGGCACATTTTCCAAGGAACAGGATATAATGGATGTCTGGTTCGATTCCGGATCAACCCATGCCGCGGTGCTTGAGATGAACCCGCTGCTTGGTTCTCCGGCAGATATGTACCTGGAGGGCAGCGACCAGCACAGAGGCTGGTTCCAGTCATCGCTTCTCACATCGGTGGCGGTCAGAGGAAGGGCTCCATACAGGGCGGTGCTTACACATGGATATGTTGTCGACGGCGATGGCAAAAAAATGTCCAAGTCCCTTGGCAACGGGATCGATCCAAAAGATATTGTAAATGAGTACGGCGCTGACATTTTGAGACTCTGGGTCGCGTCTTCAGACTATCAGACGGACATAAGAATATCAAAGGATATACTGAAGCAGCTTACGGAAGTATACAGAAAAATAAGAAATACCGCGAGGTTCATACTTGGAAATGTCGGCGACTTTGAACCGGACAGAGACAGCGTCAAATATGCCGATATGAATGAAGCAGACAAATGGGCTTTACAAAAGCTGAAAAAGCTTGTTTCAACAGTAGGCGCAGCATTTGAAACATATGAATTCCACCAGATGTTTCACGCGATCCATAATTTCTGCGTTGTCGATATGAGCAATTTCTATCTTGACATTGTAAAAGACAGACTTTATGCATCAGGCAGAGAT
>JAQUNY010000114.1 GCA_028717405.1 Eubacteriales bacterium | reverse complement strand
TGAGGGGCTGTGCCTCAGTGCACTGGATAATAAGAGAGTTGACTTCCCGATTGCAGCTATGGACCATGAAGACTTTTTAAAGAGGATGGAAACGGAACTGGCGTAACAACAATTATGTAAAAACACAGGTGTGGAAATAAAACGGAGGCTACAGGAAAATGATAAGATTCGGCGGACCTGTTTTTAAAACAAAAGGAGAAAAGGCAGCGGGAGCTGCGGAAAGCCATGGAGCGCTGGCCGATGATCCTGCCGGCCTGGCAAGAGCGCACAGGGAAAAAGGTTATACGGCAGCGTTTGCCCCAAAAGTTAAATTGAGCGAAACTGAAAAAATAAGAGAAATACGCGAAGCTTTTGCACGGGAAGACATAATTATCGCAGAAGTGGGATACTGGAGCAACCTTTTAGACATGGATCCAATTACCAGAAAGAAAAACCGTTCGGAAATGATTGAAGCACTTGCTCTGGCTGAAGAACTGGGCGCAAAATGTGTCGTCGGACTTGCAGGGTCATATTGTAACGGTTCTGTACCTTCACGCCACTCTGAACGGAATTTTTCCGGGGAAGCTTTTGATGAAGCTGTAGATATGGCAAGATACTTTATTGATACGGTGAAACCGAAAAAAACCTTCTTTACATATGAAATCTACCAGTTTGGGGTTGTTGATTCGATTGAAATGATTGTTAAGCTCATAAAAGCGGTAGAACGCAAACAATTTGCTGTACACCTTGACCTGACAAATCTTATCAATTGCCCGCGTTTATATTGGACCAGCGGAGATATCATGAAGGAGTGTGTCAGGCAATTCGGAGAACATATTGTTGCGGCCCATGCCAAGGATGTTAAGATGAAAGAACCGGCTATAACTGTAATATTGGAAGAAGTGATAAACGGACAGGGTATGCTGGATATCGGCACATGCATCCGTGAACTGCATAAATTGCCGCAGGTTGTTCCTTATATGATGGAGCACCTTAAAAGTGAAGAAGAATATGACATGGCCGCAGCAAACATCAGAAAAATTGCGCTTGCTGAGGGAATAGAGCTATAACACCGCCCTGACAGAGATATAAATATTTATGGGCATATTCGCATAAACAATTGCGTGAATAATCGCAGAATATGGATGTTAACAGGTATATGAATTTTATCATTGCATGAAAGGGGCCGCCCCTATGGCAGAAAAAAAGAAGCTTAATATTGGGTTGGCAGGATATGGCTTTATGGGGAGGACACATACAAACGCGTATATTCAGGCTGATCATTTTTTTGACCTCAAATTCAAGCCGGTCCTGAAAGCGGTTTGTGGGCGCGGCGACAATGTGCAGGATTTTGCATCGCAGTGGGGATTCGAATCTGTGGAGAGAGACTGGCGCAGGCTGGTTGAACGAAAAGATATCGACATTGTGGATATATGCCTGCCAAACCGCCTGCATGCCGAGGTGGCAATCGCAGCGGCCAATGCCGGCAAGATGATTATCTGCGAAAAACCCCTGGCAATGAATGCAGTGCAGGGAGCAGCCATGGTGGACGCAGTTGAAAAAAATAAAGTGGCGAACCTGGTATCGTATAACTACAGACGGATCCCGGCTGTTGCCCTGGCAAAGAAGATAATAGAAGAGGGCAGACTGGGAAAGATATTTCACAGCCGGCATCTGTTCCTTCAAGACTGGACTATCTCGAGTGATCTTCCGCAGGGAGGGACGGCGCTGTGGCGCCTTGACGCAAACGAGGCGGGAAGCGGAGTTACGGGAGATCTGCTTGCTCATAACATAGATACCGCAATATGGCTGAATGGGCCTGTGGAAAAAGTAAGTGCTATAACTGAAACATTTGTTAAAGAACGGAAACATAATTTAAGCGGACGGATGGAAAAGGTCAGTATAGACGATGCCTCATTATTCCTGGCAAAGTTTGCAAATGGATCATTGGCAACATTTGAAGCAACGCGCTATGCAAGGGGGCATAAGGCGAAGTTTTATTTCGAATTAAACGGCGAGAAGGCGTCTTTATCGTGGGATTTGCATGATCTTAACAGGCTTCAGTTTTTTAATCACGAAGATGAAGGAATTGTTAGAGGCTGGCATTCGATTCACGTCACAGACGGAGAACATCCGTATATGGATAAATGGTGGGTGCCCGGTCTTCAGATTGGATATGAGCACAGCTTTGTGCATCAGGTAGCGGACTTCCTGGATGGATTGTACAAAGGGCAACCGGCAAGTCCGACATTTAGTGAAGCCCTCGAAACACAGAAGGTGTGTGATGCTGTCCTCGAATCGGGGAAAACGGGAAGATGGGTCACAATAGGGTGAAACAGCATACAGAAATAGCATATAAAGAGGAAGCATATACACTTGTATATCTCTTGGAGAAAGGTGGCATGGCAAATGAAGATAAATGACAATGGACAGTGTAGAAGTCATGAAGCAGGTATGACCATTTGCACCAATCAGGCCGGGAATGGTGCAGCCGGCTCCGGAGGCGACAGTAAAACGGCCATAGTGACGGGCGGCACAAGGGGCATGGGTGCTGACATAAGCCTGATACTTGCAGGCAGCGGGTATAATGTGCTTGCGGTTTACAGGTCCAATGAAGAAAGCGCGGCTGCCACTTTAAAAAAAATAAAGAGTATTTCGCCGGAGTCGGAAATAATGAGGGCAGATGTGAGTAAAAAGACTGAAGCGACCAGGGTGGCGGAATACGCGGCATCAAGGTATGGTTCGATATATGCGCTGGTCAACAATGCCGGAATTTTTGATTTCTCTTTCCTTGAAGAGATGAGTGAAGCCTTTTTCGACAGGATATTCAATACAAATTTCAAAGGCCAGCTGTTTATGACGCAGGCAGTTATTCCCTACATGAAGAAAACAGGTGCCGGCAGGATAATAAACGCCACATCCATATCGGGGACACTGGCAGATGTAGGCCTTGTTGCATACGCGGCCAGCAAGGCAAGTTCAAACCTTATGACAAAAACAGCTGCAGGAGAACTTGCGCCATATGGCATTACTGTCAATTCATATGCACCAGGCATTATACATACCGATATGACCGATGCCATGATAAAGGAACGTGGACATTTGCAGCTGAAACAGATACCGGCGGGATATTTTGGGAAAGGGATTGAAGTTGCATCGCTTGTGAAATTCCTGTGTTCTGCCGAAGCCGGATACATAACCGGAGAGATCATAGGTGTGGACGGCGGTATGATGAAAGTTCAGAACCCATACAGGGCCTACGAATATGTGAATAAAAGCATGATATAAAAGTATGGGCTTTGGAAAATGAGAGCTTTATGCAATGTCACCTAAAAGGTAAAAAAAGAAGACTTGTTTAAATCTCGTAAATTTTGCCCGTTTTTTTCCGTTTAAGGGCAATTGTAGTTTTATCAAGGTATTGCTTTATATTAGGATACTCTTTGCTTATTATCGCATAATATAGTATGTCAATTGCTGTAAGCTGAGCGATTCTGGAACCTGTAGCTCCGCTTCTGATCAGAGTTTCCAGTGAAGATATGAATAATTTTATATCGGCCTTATCACTAAGAGTATTTCTGCCATAGCGTGTCAGGCTTATAACAGTAGCGCCGGTATCTTTAACTATATCTATATTGTCAATTATATCTTTTGTTTCTCCCGAGTACGATATCATAACAGCTACGTCACCCTTTTTCAAGCCTGCAGCAGCCAGGATCTGCAGGTTTGGATCTGTGCATACAACTGAAGTTTTGTTTATTCTGAGAAATTTATTCTGGGCATCAAGCGCTACCAGACCAGAGCCGCCGACTCCGTAAAAATCTATACGATCTGCCGCCAACATGGAGTCAATTGCTTTCTGATATTCTTTCAGGTCAATAATGCTCAGTGAATTTTCAATTGATTTTATATTATTCATACACACACTTCTGGCAATATCCTCAAGATTATCACATAATAAAATATCAGTATATTGAAATTGTTCCTGATTGCCATTAGCAAGATCGGATATCAGCATCATGCTAAATTCCTTATATCCCTTATATCCCAGAGACTTGCACATCCTGACAACGGCGGATTTACTTGTACTGCAGATATCAGCTAATTCACTGATCGTAACAGATGATATTCTTTCAGGATTTTCCAGGATATATTTAGCTACCCTTTGTTCTGAATTTGATAAAGTATTTATAGATTCTTTCAACTTTAAAAAGCAACCATTCATATGTACACAACCTTTATTAACAATTTAAAAGAGATATTCACAAAGATATTATCATAAATGAAAAAAAGTTTCAACTCTAAGTTATAGAAGTTATATGTATAAGTTTAAGTCAAACCGATTTGCGCAGGGAGTCAGACGCAGAAGCAGAGGCAAATTTAAAGTAAGTGCATAAAACATGGGGGCGAATAAAGTTTCAAAAAAAGAAAACAATTTTGCAAAAAGTATTGACTTATTATATTTATAGTTGTATCCTGAAATTAAATTGAAGGGGGTAGAATACATAGTGAGTTTCATGTTTAATCCATATCCATATGAAGACCTGTCAGCTATAAACAAACCTGAACTTGATAATGAAACCATTAATTCGGTGTCATGTGGAATGACTGAAACAATTACATCCATAGCACGGTTGATTAATGAAAAACTTGTTCAATATGAAGCAGCGCAGGGAAAATCTGTAGAAAAGTGTGTTTTGGCAATAGACGGTTATCCAGGTGTTGAATTCGGATTGTTTATAGAACGATTAAAGGAGCATATAGGAAGGATTGGCGTAAAACCGGATTTTACATCTTTTAATATGTCTTCACTGTTCAGGGAGTCTTCAGTTCTTGAGCAGGAATTAAAGGAGTATCTGCCTGAGGACAGGGAGAAGGATCCGGTTCTGCTATATGGACAACTTTATGAAAAAGGATATGAAGGGCTTTTTGATAAAGAAAAGCTTTTGGGATTAGAAAAAGTTTTAGAAAACTTTAAAGCAAATGGAACAAAAATATTTGTGGTATATGGATGCGGAGCCTTGACAGAACGGCTGCGTTCTTATTATGACATTTCGTTATATATAGATCTTATTCCTTTAAAAGCTGTTTTAAAAGCACGTAAAGAGAATTATAAAAATCTTGGTGACAGCCATGTGCGGCCATTGAAGGAAAAACTCCGCAGGTGCTATTATGTGGATTTCGAATCCGCATTGAATTTGAAAAAGAAGCTTTGGAAAGAAAATTCGCCTGATTATTATATTTCCGGTGACGGAGAGGATGAAATAAGAGGCATGCCATGGAGTGCATTCAGCAGATTGATGAGCTCGCTGGTCAGATATCCATTCAGGTGCAAGCCGGTATACCTTGAGGGTATATGGGGAGGTACATATATAAAGCGTTTGAGAAAACTTCCGGAAAAAATGATAAACTGCGCATGGGTTTTCGATCTGATACCTATGGAAGTCAGTATTCTCGTGGATACCGGCAAGACAACAATTGATTTTCCGTTTTATTCCTTCGTTTTAAAAGAAGGGGAAAGAATGCTGGGGAGTGAATGCATTCAGAAATTCAACGGATATTTTCCAATAAGGTTCAATTACGACGATACTTTTCACGGCAGCGGCAACATGTCGATACAGGTGCATCCTGATGACAGATATATAAAAGAAAACTTCCATGAGCATGGCAGGCAGGATGAAAGTTATTATGTGGTTGCCACAGGGCATGGGGCAAAGACATACATAGGCTTTAAGAAAGATGCGGATTTCGGAGAATTCATTGATAAGATAAAAGAATCTGAAAAAACATATACAGAAGTAGAGTATGACGACTATGTGAATTCAGTTCCATCAA
>JAQUNY010000113.1 GCA_028717405.1 Eubacteriales bacterium | reverse complement strand
ATCAGGATAACTCACGCGCCCTCGGGGATAGTTGTTACCTGCCAGGATGAGAGATCGCAGCACAAGAACAAGGATAAGGCCATGAAAGTCCTGAGATCAAAGCTGTATGAACTCGCAAGGGAAAAACAGGAATCAGAAGTATCAAGCACACGGAAGAGCCAGGTCGGCACAGGCGCAAGAAATGAGCGTATCAGGACCTACAATTACCCACAGGGCAGGGTGACGGACCACAGGGCAGGCCTGACGCTTTATAGAATAGATGAGATACTTGATGGGGACATCGATGAAATAATCGATACACTGGCAACAGCCGAACAGGCTGAAAAGCTGGCAAATTCAGGCGAAACCGAACCGGGGAACACATTTTCATGAAAACCGAGATTTTGAAGGTAGATCCGTTAAACATAGCCCTGGAAAGAAGCAAGCTGAGATATGCGGCAGACGTTATCCGGGGTGGCGGTCTGGTGGCTTTCCCGACTGAGACAGTTTATGGCCTTGGGGCCGACGCCCTGAATCCGAAAGCAGTTGAAAAAATTTTTAAGGCTAAAGGGCGCCCCGCAGACAACCCGCTTATATCACACATTGCGGACATCTCGTCGCTGCCGCTCATAGCCGTTGAAGTGCCCGAGAAGGCTGCTGTAATAATGCGCAGATTCTGGCCGGGGCCGCTTACCCTTGTCCTTAAGAAGGCTCCGGGAGTCCCCGGTATAGTTACGGCCGGCCTTGATACAGCGGCGGTAAGGATGCCTTCTCATCCGGCAGCCCTTGCGCTCATCGAAGAATCCGGGACCCCGTTGGCGGCCCCCAGTGCGAACACATCCGGAAAACCCAGCCCGACATCGGCGGAGCATGTAATTGCAGACCTGTCCGGGAAGGTGGATATCATTATAGATTCCGGTATCCCGGCGATAGGTATAGAATCAACTGTTGTAGATGTGACCTCTGATCCCCCTGTCATATTGAGGCCGGGATGGGTCGACATCCAGATGCTCGCGGAATATCTGCCTGGTATCATCTACTCGGGAGACAGGGGACGGTTCTGTGTCTCATTGCAGGAAGAGCAGGGGCAAGACAGGGGACGGTTCTGTGTCTCAAAAGGGACGGGAGAGGGCGGCTCGTCTGGTCACACAGAGCACCACGGCGGCAGGTGTGCCGGCAATGGGGGCGGCGTTGGCGAAGATGCTTCTTCTGTACGCATGGGTAATGATCTCTCTGCTATCAGCAGCAGTAGCAGCAGCAACGACGAAATAAAAGAAAAGCTGATACAGTCGCCGAAATCGCCCGGAATGAAATACAGGCATTACGCTCCGGAAGCACTGTTTGAGATAGCCGGAGGAAGGGATGAAAGAGAGATAGCAGGAAAGATCAGGGAATTGTGCCGCGCATATTTTGCACAGGGCATGAATGTCGGAATACTTTCTACTGTGCAGACAGACAGTGAATATGCTGATCTGGTCAGGAAATTCACAAAAAGAGCAAACCATAGAGCGGATCAAAAAACTGACAATATGGGAGGGCTTAAATCAGATCATAGAACTGATCATACAGCAGGGCATGTACCGGATAATATTGAGACGAAAATAAAAACGCCCGCTCCAGGCGGAGTTGAAGTCATATGTCTCGGAGACAGGAAGGAAGCGGCGGGGATCGCTGCTTCGCTTTATTATGCGCTGAGGGAGATGGACAGGCGCGGGGCGGATGTTATTTTGGCGGAACAGATACCGGAAGACGGCATCGGTTTTGCGGTTATGAACAGAATGATGAAGGCGGCCGTAAAATGATGCGGATGTCAGACAGGCGGCTGTGAGATAATGAAGGTGGCTGTGAGATAATGTTCAAAATCCTTTTTGTATGTACGGGAAACACCTGCAGAAGCTGTATGGCGGACGCGCTCTACAACAAGCATGCAGCTGAGGCCGGGCGTGCATCAGATACTTCTGCATCTTCGGCAGGGCTCTTTACCCGGGATGGGCTGCCGGCAAGCAGCCTTGCACAGAAGGTTATGGCCGAAGGACACGGGCTGGATATCTCGACGCACAGATCAAGAAAGACGACACCCGAGATAATTGCTGAAGCCGACCTGGTCATCGGAGTGACCCGGGAACATGCTGAAATCCTGGCAGAGAGATATCCCGAAGCGAAGTACAAAATATGGTCTGCAGCGGATTATATAAAATGCACAAAACCCTCGCTATACGACGGTGAAACGGATGTAGGCGACCCGTATGGGTATGCCATGGAAGCATATTCAGGCTGCGCATCATTGCTGGATTCAATGACAGGCAAACTGTTTGCAATAGTCTGTGATTTACTATAAAATTAGCGTGTTGGCTATCCGGAAGACACACAGGAAACATACCGGCCAGGCGGAAGAGAGGAGCTTTTTATGATTGCCATAGGCAGCGACCACGGCGGATTTGAGCTTAAACAGAAAATCATTGAGCACTTGCGGGACCGTGGAATCGAGGTCAGGGATTTTGGAGTATTTAATACCGACAGAGCCGATTATCCTGATGTCGCCCTTGAAGCCGCTGTTTCAGTGAGCAGTGGAGAATCTGAAAAAGGTATCCTTATCTGTGGTACAGGCATAGGGATATCAATTGCTGCCAACAAGGTACCCGGCATCAGGGCGGCGCTTTGCTGTGACTGTTACATGGCAAGGATGAGCAGGGAGCACAATAATGCAAATATACTGGCTCTTGGCGAGCGTGTGACAGGCGCCGGGCTGGCATTTGACATTATTGACACATGGCTGGCAGCTGCCTTTAAAGGCGGAAGGCATAAAGCACGAATAGATAAAATCAGTAACATTGAAAAACATTTCGTTTCGGGAACTGAATAATGCGAAGCATGGCACCCTTTCCCCGCCGGGATCTGACATGGCGGGAAGATGCCGGAAACGGAGAAGAATGATGAGGCCTTCGTGGGACGAATATTTTATGGAAATCGTCGAATTGATAAAAACAAGGTCAACCTGTCTGAGAAGACAGGTTGGTGCGCTTATTGTAAAAGATAAAAGAATTTTGTCCACAGGATACAACGGAGCTCCGGTTGGGTGTGCCCACTGCTGCGACATAGGCTGTCTCAGAGATCAGATGGGAATACCATCCGGGCAGAGGCAGGAGCTGTGCAGGGCCATACATGCCGAACAGAATGCGATTGTTCAGGCCGCTTATTCGGGCACCAGTGTAAAGGGCGGAACAATGTATGTTACAACTCAGCCATGCAGCCTGTGCGCCAAGATGATCATTAATGCGGGGATCGTAAAAATCGTATTCAGGGGCGAATACCCCGACGAGCTGGCTATGGATATGCTCAAAGAAGCCGGAGTCAGGGTAGTAAAATATGAGAAGGATGAGTTTACCAGGCCTCAGGTCTCCGGCATCCAGACCGGAGCAGCGAGGCCTGCAATTCCACAACAGCCACCACAGAAGTCGCAGCAGCCACCACAGAAGTCGCAGCAGCAGCCACAGCAACAACTGCCGCAGCAGCCACAGCAACAACTGCCGCAGCAACCGCAGCAGTCGCAGCCGCCGCCGGCACCGGCGCAGGCATCGGGGAAGATTCAGAACGGGCCGCGCCCGAAAGTGAAAGACTGATTCCGGGGTGGGTGAAAGATGCTTACTACGCAGTTCATTATAACTTTAGCAGCAGGTGCCGCAATTACTGCGGCGACAACTCCTTTGGTGAAGAAACTGGCTTTTCGCATAGGAGCTGTCGACATTCCCAAAGACAACAGGCGCATGCACAGTAAGCCTATTGCAAGAATCGGCGGTCTGGCAATAATCGCCGGCTTCATTTTATCAATATTTATAAGCTGTATCGTTACCGGAAAATCACCGATAGCCTGCGGTATTTTTGATTCCTATACCCAGATGTTCGGATATCTGGCAGGAATAATAATTATAATTTCTGTAGGGATAGCAGACGACATCAGCCCGATAAGATCTAAAGTAAAGCTGGGTTTTCAGCTGGCAGCGGCAATTGTTCTTGTGGTTACAGGCACGCATATCGAAATCCTGACAAATCCGTTTTCAGCATCCGGAGTAATTACTCTGTCTCCTTTTATTTCTTATCCGATCTCAATATTGTGGATAATGGCTGTAACAAATGCCATGAATTTTATTGATGGCCTTGACGGTCTCGCGGCCGGTGTATCATTCATCTCTTCCGTTTCGCTCATGATCATTTCGATCCTTCTGGGAAGGTGGGAGGCGGCTATCATGACGGCTGCCATAGCGGGCTCTACAATAGGCTTCCTTCCATTCAATTTCAACCCCGCAAGGATATTTATGGGAGATACAGGCGCCACTTTTCTCGGATTTACACTGGCTGCCGTTTCAATACAGGGCACACTGAAGTCTTACGCTGCCATAGCAATAGCCGTGCCCATACTGGTGCTTGCATTCCCTCTTTTCGACACGCTGTTTGCCGTTCTGAGAAGGCTATTCACCGGGAAACCCCTGATGCAGGCTGACAGGGGCCATCTCCACCACAGGCTGATAGATATGGGGATAAGCCACAGGAAGTCGGTACTCATTCTGTACCTTTTAAGCGCTTTGCTGGCAATAGCTGCGGTTGTTCTGGCTGATAAAAGCGTATTTACAACTGCGGTACTGGTAATAGTGCTGCTGATTGTGATCATCTGGTCGGCCAGGTTCATAATGGTGATGAGACGCCGCAGGCACTTCGTTAATACAGGCGCGGATACTGACAAAAAGAATCAATGAAAAAAGCAGCAATAAAAGCGATTCGCGGTGGCGATAAGCCAGTGCCTCAAGATCAAAGCATTACCAGGATCAGAGTTTAATTATGAAAGGAGCGTATGATCCGGTCACCGGCCGTATCATACAAAGCGAACGTAAATGACGGGAAGTCTGAGAAAAAATATTTTATGTCCAGAATCAGGGAGGCTCAGAGTCCTCGCAGTCTTCGGTACAAGACCGGAAGCCGTAAAAATGGCTCCTTTGATCAAAGAACTGAAAAGCAGGGGAAAGAATGAGAGGATAGACCTTTCGGTATGCGTGACTGCGCAGCACAGGGAGATGCTGGACCAGGTGCTTGAAAGATTCGGGATAAAGCCGGATTACGACCTGGATATAATGAGGGGACGGCAGACAATTGGGGAAATAACCACCAGAGCTTTAAATGGCCTGACTGAAGTGATCATGAAAGACGGACCCGATGTCGTGCTGGTGCACGGAGACACCACAACGTCATTTGCCGGGAGCCTCGCGGCATTCTACGAAAAGGTGCCTGTTGGACATGTCGAAGCAGGGCTGAGGACACATGATAAATACAGCCCATATCCGGAAGAAATGAACAGAAGGCTTACCGGGGTGCTGGCTGACGTGCATTTCGCGCCCACTTCGAACAATTTCGAAAATCTCATAAGCGAAGGTGTGCGGCCGGAAGCCATATATATTACCGGTAACACTGTTATAGATGCTATCAGGATGACAGCCTCGGACAGCCATACATTCAAAAACACCGGTCTCCGGGATATCGATTTCAGCAACGGGAGAGTGATCACAGTGACCCTCCACAGGAGAGAAAACCTTGGGAAGCCGCTTGAAGGAATTTGCCGGAGCATACGCGCCCTTGCCGAAAAATTCGGCGACATAAAAGTGGTCTATCCTGTGCATTTGAATCCCGCTGTCAGAGATACAGTATACAGCATACTTGGAGGCGTACAGAGGATAATGCTTGTCGAACCTGTCGATGTTGTGGATATGCACAACCTGCTTTATCGGTCATATATGGTAATAACAGATTCGGGCGGTTTGCAGGAAGAGGCTCCTTCTCTCGGAGTACCGGTCATTGTGGCCAGGAATGAAACCGAAAGGCCTGAGGCTGTAA
>JAQUNY010000112.1 GCA_028717405.1 Eubacteriales bacterium | reverse complement strand
TCCTCGCGGACCTGGAGCTCGACTGCACATCGATCGTCGCCGCGCTGCTTCACGACACAATAGAAGACACCACATACACATATGACATGCTGGCCCGTGAATTTGGCGAAGAGACGGCAAAGCTCGTAGAGGGAGTCACCAAGCTTGGCCGCATACCCTACTCGACACGCGAAGAGCTGCAGGCTGAGAACCTGCGCAAAATGTTCCTGGCAATGGCAAAAGATATCAGGGTCATCCTTATAAAACTCGCAGACAGGCTCCACAACATGCGCACGCTGCGATATAAATCATACGAAAAGCAGGTGGAGACGGCGCGGGAAACCCTCGAAATATTTGCCCCGCTCGCACACAGGCTTGGTATTTCGCGCATCAAGTGGGAAATGGAAGACATCTGCCTCAGATATATCGATCCGAAAGGCTATTACAGCCTTGTCCGCCAGATAGCCCAGAAACGTCAGCAGCGTGAGGAATACATAAAAAAAATAATTGCGGTCCTGAACTGCAAGATGAAGGAAATCGGGATAGAGGGTAGCATCGAGGGCAGGCCGAAGCACTTCTACAGCATTTACAAGAAAATGGCCGAGCAGGATAAGAGCATAGAACAGATATACGACCTTTTCGCCGTAAGGATAATCGTGGATACTGTGAAGGACTGTTACGCCGTCCTCGGCATGGTGCACGAGATGTACAGGCCGCTCCCGGGCAGGTTCAAAGACTACATAGCGATGCCAAAGCCCAACATGTACCAGTCACTGCATACAACTCTTGCCGGAAATGAGGGCGTGTTCTTCGAGGTCCAGATCAGGACCTGGGAAATGCACCGCGTCGCGGAAGTGGGTATCGCTGCTCACTGGAAATACAAAGAGGGAAGAAGCGGCGGCGACAATATAGACAAAAAGCTGTCCTGGCTGAGGCAGCTTCTCGAATGGCAGAAGGAAATGAAGGATGCCAGCGAGTTTATAGAAACACTCAAGATCGACCTTTTCGCCGACGAAGTTTTCGTATTTACGCCTAAGGGCGATGTCATAAGCCTCCCCGCCGGCTCATCGCCCGTGGATTTCGCGTACGCGATACACAGCGCCGTGGGCAACAGAATGATAGGCGCGAAGGTTAACGGGATGATCAAGCCGCTGGAGCATGTGCTGACGAATGGGGACGTCGTTGAGATCATAACCTCATCCTCGATGCACGGCCCGAGCAGGGACTGGCTCAAAATAGCCAAGAGTTCGCAGGCCAGGAACAAAATCAACCAGTGGTTCAAAAAGGAAAACCGGGATGAGAACATCCTCAAGGGGAAGGAATCGCTGGAGCGGGAGCTTAAAAAACAGGCGCTCACATACGCTCAGCTCTTTAAACCCGAATGGGCTGAGATACTGCTTAAAAAATACAATTTCAACACAGTCGAGGACATGATAGCCGGCATAGGCTTTGGTGCGATAACGGCAAACAAGATTATTTCGAGGCTCAAGGAAGAGTATCGGAAAAGCCTGAAGCCTGATGAACTCGAAGCCCTGAGGCAGAAAGAAAAAGAAAAAGAACAGGCGACGCAGCCGGCCCCGGCCGCGCATGGCAGGAAAGACGGGAAGCCGCCGGCAAACGGTATCATAGTAAAAGGCATCGACAACTGCCTGGTACGGCTTTCGAAATGCTGCAACCCGGTTCCAGGGGACAAAATAACGGGCTTTATAACAAGAGGAAGAGGCGTGTCGGTTCACAGAAGCGACTGTGTCAACGTCACAAGGAACAAAAGCGGAGAGGCTCGTGACAGGCTTATTGAGGTAGGCTGGTACAAGGCTGAGAACAACAATTACGATGTGGACATAACGGTGCTGGCAAATGACCGCAAGTCTTTGCTTGTGGAAATATCAAACGCCATAAGCGAGGCGGGGATATCGATGAAGGCTATAAACGCAAGGACCACCAAAGATAATGTAGCCATAATGAACATAAAATTCGAAATCAACGGCACAGGGCAGCTTGATATGATCATAAGGAAGCTAAAGAGGATCGAAAGCGTCTTCGAAGTCACCAGAGCAAAAATATAGCGGCAAGACAGGGGACGGGCAAGACAGGGGACGGTTCTGTGTCTTAAGACCGGCTCGAGGGTGAGACAGGGGACGGTTCTGTGTCTTAACAGAATAGGGAAAATGTAAGACAGGGGACGGTTCTGTGTCTTGTGCTATGTTACGCCTAGGGCTAGAGAACCTGAGATTTGGGACTTTGCTGACCATTGGCACATGATCGGGATGGATTGGAGACAGGGCACAGAAGCCAAGACACAGAACCGTCCCCTGTCTTATGATCGGGATGGATTGGAGACAGGACACAGAAGCCAAGACACAGAACCGTCCCCTGTCTTGCCGCTGTCTTGCGCACGTTGTTGCGTGGCCATATCTCCGATGTTATAATGATGTAATCGTTCTTAAAGATAAAACAAAGGGGAACAAACTCAGATGTTATGGAATGAAAAAATCGAAAAAATGGACCGCAGTTCCATGCGCGAGCTTCAACTCGAACGCCTTAAGGCAACTGTAAAATATACCTATGAAAGAGTGCCGCATTACAGAAAAGTATTCGACGGCATCGGCCTCAGGCCTGATGACATAAAAACACTAAGAGACATAGAAAAAATCCCGTTCACAAATAAAAACGACCTCAGGGACAATTACCCATATAAAATGTTCGCCGTCAACCTGAAAGATGTAGTGAGAGTACACGCCTCCTCAGGCACTACCGGCAAGCCCATTGTTGTGGGCTACACAAAAGACGATCTCGAGAACTGGTCAGAGTGCGTGGCAAGGATAATAACTGCAGCCGGCGGCAACTCTGAAGACATAGCTCAGGTCGTTTTTGGCTACGGCCTCTTTACCGGCGGCTTCGGCCTGCATTACGGGCTCGAAAAGGCTGGGATCACAGTTGTCCCATCCTCCAGCGGCAACTCCGAGCGACAGCTAATGCTGCTTGAGGATTTCGGCGCGACAATCATCGTCGGAACACCCTCATATGTCCTGCATCTTTCCGAGGTAGCCGAGGAAATGGGACTTACCAGGAACCGCCACAAGCTTAGACTCGGCCTTTTTGGCGGCGAAGGGCACACTCCCGAGATGAGAGCGGAAATAGAAAAAAGGTGGGGTATCCTGGCAACTGAAAACTATGGCCTGAGCGAGATAGTAGGACCTGGCGTTTCCGGCGAATGCATACACCAATGCGGGATGCACTTCAATGAAGACCATTTCTACCCCGAGATCATAAACCCGGACACAGGCGAATCGCTTGATTACGGGCAGAAAGGCGAAATGGTCATAACAACGCTGACCAAGCAGGGCATCCCGATGCTCCGCTACAGAACAAAAGATATAACAAAGCTGATCCCGGAGCCTTGCAAATGCGGCCGCACCACAGTAAGAATGGAGAAAATCCTCGGCAGGACAGACGACATGCTCATCATAAGAGGCGTAAATGTTTTCCCGTCGCAGATAGAAAGCGTCCTGCTGCCCATGGAGCATATCGGCCCACAGTACCAGATACTTGTTACAAAAAAAGGTTTCATGGACGAGATAGAAGTGCAGGTTGAGCTTATAGACGGAAGCCTCCTGGAAAAATTCAGCGAGCTTGAAAAACTTGAAAACAGCATCAGGCACAAGCTGAGATCCGTCCTGCAGATAGACTCAAAAGTGAAGCTTGTTGAGCCGAAATCCATCGAGAGGTCCCTTGGCAAGGCAAAGAGGGTCATAGATTTAAGGGCGAAATAAAAAACCGGTAGCAGTGGCGCAGGCAGCAGAGGCAAAGGCAAAGGCAGCAGTGGCGCGGGCAGCAGTGGCGCAGGCAGCAACGGCAATGGGAGCAGTACAGATAAAAAATTACGGGAGAAATACCGGATGACAGAAAAATTACTTATGCTTGGCAATGAGGCAGTGGCAAGGGGGGTATATGAGACCGGGGCAACAGTGGCGACTGCTTATCCCGGGACCCCCAGCACTGAGATAACCGAAAATATCGCAAAATATGAAGAAATCTACTCTGAATGGTCGCCAAATGAGAAGGTTGCGCTTGAAGCAGCAGTCGGCGCATCCGTCGCAGGCGCCAGGGCAATATGTTCAATGAAGCATGTCGGGCTCAATGTGGCTGCAGATCCTTTGTTCACGGCCTCATACACAGGTGTCAACGGCGGGCTGGTCATAGCGGTCGCCGACGACCCGGGGATGCACAGCTCCCAGAATGAGCAGGACAGCAGAAATTATGCAAAGGCCGCCAAACTGCCGATGCTTGAGCCTTCAGACAGCGCCGAATGCAGGGAATACGTGATAAAGGCCTTCGAGCTGAGCGAAAAATATGACTGCCCCGTTCTGCTGCGCCTTACAACCAGGATAGCCCATTCGAGGAGCGTGGTTGAAACAGGCGACAGACAGGCATACACCCTGAAAAATTATTCAAAAGATATTTGGAAATATGTTATGATGCCCGCCATGGCGCGCAAAAGGCATGAGACAGTAGAAAAGAGGATGCTTGAGCTTTCGGCGTACGCGTCAGCTTCAGACATAAACAAGGTTATATCAGGAAATGAGGCAAAGCAGGCAGAAGCACCAATGGGTACCGCAAAAAAGAAAACCGGCGTTATTACGTCAGGGATAGCTTACAGGTATGCCAGGGAAGCTTTTGCCACAGAAGATGTCATATTTCTCAAGCTGGGAATGGTTTACCCTCTCCCGGTGGATCTGATAAAAAATTTCGCACAGGATACAGGCGACATTTATATAGTAGAAGAGCTTGACCCGTTTATTGAAGAGCAGGTAAGAGCTCTTTGTCTGCCGAACAGGATATATGGCAAAGACATTTTCCCTATAACAGGCGAAATGAGTGCCACGACCATAAGGGAGAATGCAGGCATGGCGCAGAAGGCCGCCGAAACTCCTGCAGCCATGGATGTAAATATTCCGCCGCGTCCACCCGTCATGTGCCCGGGCTGCCCCCACCGCGGATTATTTTATGTGCTCAAAAAGCTTAAACTGACGGTAACCGGGGATATAGGATGCTACACCCTCGGGGCACTGCCGCCGATGGAGGCCATGGACACCTGCCTCTGCATGGGGGCAAGTGCCGGAATGGCACATGGTATGGAAAAGGCAAGAGGCCGTGATTTCGCCGGAAAAACTGTTGCGGTGATTGGCGAATCAACATTCATACATTCAGGTATAACAGGAATAATAGACATAGCGTATAACAAAGGTACATCGACAGTTATCATCCTTGACAATTCAATAACCGGCATGACAGGCCATCAGCATAATCCCACAACCGGCTTCAACATACGGGGAGAGCCGGCGCCAAAGGTCAACCTGGTAGAGCTGGCAAAGGCATGCGGGATAAAAAGGGTCAGGGTCACCGACCCCTTTGATATCAAAGAAACAGAGAAAATCATCAGAGAAGAAACGGCGGCTGAAGAGGCTTCAGTCATTATAGCGAGCAGGCCGTGCGCGCTGCTTAAGCATGTCAGATACGGCAGCCCGCTGCGCATCAACAGGGAAAAATGCAAGATGTGCAGACGCTGTTTGGCGATTGGGTGTCCGGCCATCGCCGACAAGGGCGGATATATCGATGTGAATGAAGCACTCTGCATAGGGTGCAGGCTTTGCACAGAAATGTGTGCTTTCGACGCATTCGAAGAGGCTAAGGGTATCGGCGCGCCTGAAGGAATTGAGGGAATTGAGGGAATGAAGAAAACCGGGGCTGAGACTGCAGCTTCAGGCGGAGGAACCGTAATATCCGCTTCTGCCTCTGCTTCCGCAACTGCAACCTCAGACGCGTCGCCGAAAGCAGGACACAGAACCGTCCCCTGTCTCGCCGCAGCCAAAGGGAAAATTTATTCAGCCGGTGAAGACAAGATTCTGAACATTATGATAGTCGGCGTCGGAGGCCAGGGCACGCTTCTGGCGAGCA
>JAQUNY010000111.1 GCA_028717405.1 Eubacteriales bacterium | reverse complement strand
GAAGCCCTACAGCCGCAAGGTGTGTGGGGTTTTTCTATGTCGGAAAATGAGAAAAATGAGTGGGGGGCTGATGTTCGAATGATGTTTATTTTCACAAAAGGATACTACAAATCACTTGAAATAACGATAAAAGACTTGAAATAGGGCTGACAGACAGTGGCAATAGAGGCAAATAAACGGCGAATGAATACAGACAAGTGAATAGAATGATTTGATCTGTAGGGAGGGGGAGAATCTATCTTGCTGTCGGTAATGTAAGGATGAATAGTAAATATATGTACATAAAAAACGATCTATGCTAAAATTAATTGAAATAATCAGCAAAAGCGAAATTGCTGCGCAGTAATGCGGCCGAAAAAGCGAACGCAAATAAATACGTTTGTTTTTTCGTTCGCGTTGTGCTAATATATAGAAAACAAAACAGAAGGAGAAAATTGATGCGAGAGACGAGGAATCTTGAGTATAAAGAATCGATAAGCAATACTTTTTTAAAAACAGTCAGTGCATTTGCAAATTTTGGCACCGGTTGCATTCAATTCGGAATCAAAGACGATGGAACCGAGATAGGTATAAACAATCCGAAGCAAGCATGTCTGGATATTGAAAATCGTATCAATGATAGTTTAGATCCTTCGCCCAATTACACCTTGCATATCAATACAAAGAATTCTGTGATTACGCTTTGTGTTGAAGAAGGTATACATAAGCCGTATTTTTATAAATCCAAGGCATATAAGAGAAATGATTCGGCTACGGCAGAGGTGGACAGACTGGAGTTGACAAGGTTGATTTTGGAAGGTCAAAATATATATTTTGAAGAACAGGCTGCAGGAAATCAGGATTTGTCTTTTACTTTGCTTAACGAAAGACTAATGGACAAACTGCATCTGGAATCCGTTACAAAAGATACATATAGAACATTGGAACTGTCCACTGAAAAGAACGGCTATAACATTGCAGGGGAATTGCTTGCGGATGTCAATGGCTTCCCCGGAATTGATATGGTGCGCTTTGGAGACTCGATTAATACTTTGCTTGACAGGAAAACTCATGTGCATGTGTCGATTCTGAAGCAATATGATTCGGCAATTGACATGTACCGGCAATACTATCAATTTGAACAGATTAAAGGGAGCATCAGAGAAAAAAGAGAAATGATCCCTGAAGAAGCATTCCGCGAAGCGGTTGCAAATGCTATTGTTCACAGAACATGGGATGTTAATGCGGATATTACGGTATCCATGTTTCCGAATAGAATAGAGATTGTCTCCCCTGGGGGACTGCCGAAAGGATTATCAAAGGAAGCTTATTTAACCGGTGGAATTTCCATTCTGCGAAATCGCATTATTGGGAATGTATTCTTAAGACTTCAGATGATTGAGCGATTTGGAACCGGAATAAGAAGAATAAATGAAGCGTATATTAACAACGAAAAAAAGCCGGTATACGATATTTTGCCTGATTTGATAAAAATTACGCTACCTGTAATTGGAGGAAAAAAAGACCTTATGCAGGATGAGAATCAAATATACTTTATTCTGAAAGGAAAAAGATTATCAAGTTCGGCAATTGTTGAAGCAACCGGTTTCGGAAAAACAAAAGTTGTTTCAATTTTGAATAAACTTGTTGCTGAAGGATACGTCTATACTGCAGGTAACGGAAGAGGACGCGTGTATTTCGTTGAATAGCCAACGGTTTAACCTCAGTTTTCTCAAACCTCCTGTTAAAATCTAACAGGAAGCGAGGGAGAAATGCGCAAGAACTATTTCAAAAAGTTGATGAATTATATCAAGAATGCTTACTATATTGAACGCTGTTTATATAGGCTTAAGGATGGCAGAATAGGCGCAACATATAACACCAGACAGGTTTTTTTATAGTACTTCTCGGCTCTCTGCTCAGAGTAAAGAGCTTCAGTGAACTCAATTGCCTGCTCAAAGAAAATGAATTTGCCCGGTTATTTCCAACTGGGAAAAAGCTGCCAATGATTGCTGCTCAAGGGACTATATCTGTTTAAGTACGACAGGAAGATAATCTTTGATACCGGATAATTGAAGCAAGCAGGAATTGGATATTGAGTATACAGAATGGGGAATGGGGGAAGTCTGTAATAAATAATGGCAATATATACCAAACAGAAGATATTATAGCAATAATTATGGCGGGAAAGACGATGATGACGTAATATAATGGCAGATGCTAAAATACTTGTATTATGATAACATCAAAACATAAAAGTGTTTGTAAGGAAAAGCGGAGCTGGCATTGTGGGTATAGGAGAGAGGATCATTGATATAGGAATTCTGTGGCAGCAACTGTGGCAGAAATGACGACGATGACGAAAAATGGTGGCAGGGGAGAGACGGAAAGAGTTTGACTGCATTTGAAAAGAGGAATAGGGGGAAGAGGATGTTGATGGAATTGCTGAACATATCAAAGGGGGAAAAGCAGGCTATTGATAACCCGGGCAGAGATTTCATAAACCAGGCCCCCCGTTTTAGGGCAACATATTTTTTTCTTATTATCACAATTACAGTTATGTTAATATCACAGTCATCCTGCACAAGAGGAGGATTTTTTGGTATGTCAGGGAAAATACAGGAATATGGACAGGAGTATGCATCCGCAGTTTCGGAATATGTTATTGCAACTTCCGGATATCTTGCGGAAATCGACGCAAAAGTAGACGCTCTGAAGACAAAAATACTGGGGAATACTGATATACCGGAATTTAAAGGTACGGCATATTACGTGTCGAACGACGGCGACGACAAAAATGACGGGAAATCGCCTGACAAGGCGTGGGCTACTCTTAACAAGGTAAACAACATGGCACTTGAGAAAGGCGATGCCGTATTCTTCGAAAGAGGAGGGCTCTGGCGCGGGCAGGTTAAAACAAAAGCCGGAGTGGCATATTCTGCCTACGGTGAAGGAGAAAAACCACGCATATACGGGTCTGATGAAAATGCGGCGCAAAAAGATAAATGGATATTGACAGATATACCGAATGTCTATGTATATGACCGTGTGTTCGCCAGCGATGTCGGACTCATTGTTTTTGATGAAGGTAATGACTGGGCTGTGAAAAAAGTCTTAAGCGATAATCCCGCAGTATTGGGACAAAGCTGGAATGCAGACACACTCATAGAGTCTGTTAACGATCTCGCAAACGATCTGGAATTTACATTCAACAGCGATAAAAGTTTTAAAGGCGGCGGGACTGACGGGAAGATATACCTTTATTCCGAGAAAGGCAATCCCGGAGAAAGATTCGGTTCTATAGAGATAGGATATGACAGACATATCTTTTGGGTATATGGAGACGATGTACATATAGATAACCTTTGCATAAAATATACAGGAGGCTGCGGAATTTTCGGAAACACACTCAAAGGCCTTCACGTGACAAATTGTGAGGTCGGATGGATTGGCGGTTCAATAATGGCGTTCAGGGACAATGGAAGAGTGGCACGTTATGGGAACGCCATAAATGTAAATGCGAATAGCGAAGACTATCTTGTAGACCACTGTTATGTATATGAAGTCTATGATGCGGGAATTTCGCATCAATGCAGCTGGTTGCCGTCGGTATACATGAAAAATGTAACATATTCCAACAACTTGATCGAGCATTGTGTATATGCAATAGAATATTTTTTAAGCGGCGCTGAATTGAAAGAAGGTATTATGTCCGATATTACGTTTAAGGGCAATATATGCAGATTTACTGGATATGGATGGGGTGACCAGCGGCCTAACAAAGATGAAGCGGCTCATATCAAAAGCTGGAGTAGCCAGAATCCCTCAGAGAGATTTATTATTGAGGATAACATCTTTGACCGCAGCAAATATATGATGCTGCACATTGCGTCATCTGAAGCTGAAAGCCTCCCTGTAATGCAGGATAATACTTATATACAGCATGTCGATGCCGAATTCGGAAGATTCGGGACAGGTTCCCCTGCTCTTATGAGATATGATGGAAATGTTGTAAATTTTATAAGGAACGCAATGTCAGAGAAAAATGCAGATATCAGGTATGCTCTCAACGAAGATACGACGAGGATACCTTACAGATATTTGAAGCAGGTGCCTACGGAGTTTATCCGCTCATATGATTACACGGCAAAGGATGGAACTACTCTTCCTTTCAAAGTCATCCTTCCCGACGGGTATGATCCGTCCGAAAAATATCCATTGCTTCTCTACCTGCACTGGCAGCATCAGCGTGGAGACGACAATATGAGCCAAATCAGCTCAGAGAGCCGGTTGATAGAAAGGCTTTTTGACGAGTCGGATTCCGAAAAAAGATGTATCATACTGGCGCCTCAATGCCCGAAAGACGCCATGTGGGTGGATACGCCTCTTTCAGATGGCAATTACAGCATGGATGAAGTCGGGGAGAGCAGGTATCTTGCGGCTGTTGCTGCGCTGATAAAGGATATAGGTAAAGAATTCGGGATAGATGAGAGGAGGGTTTATACTGCCGGATATTCAATGGGAGCATATGGTGTCTGGGATATTGCTGTCAGGCATCCCGGCATTTTTGCCGCAATAATACCGGTGGCGGGAGCCGGAGACCCATTAGGGGCATCAAAATTGAAAAATACGGCAGTGTGGGTCTTCCACTCTGAAACGGATTATACAGTAGATGTTGCAGATGCCAGAAATATGGCTGCGGCGCTGGAAACCTCGGGAGCCGATTTCAGATATACTGAATATAATAACATTATCAGCGACTGCTGGGACAGGGAAGATCTTCTCAGCTGGCTTTTTGAGCAAAGGCTTGACTAAAAGCGTACGCAAATAGTACGCGCAAAACGTATAACAGTGAGCTTTTGCTGCTCCATATCAAAGATTTAGGGTTCTGGTGCAAATAATTCTTGTATAAAAAACATATAGTAGCAATTTACACTTTGGAGATTATTATCTTACATTCATTATTACATTGATAAACTGAACCTCTTGAATAAGATTATTAATACATACCTGGCCAACGGTCTAACGCCTATTTTGTTACTGCCAAGCAAAATTCTCAACTTGACCCTTTTATTTTACCAGTCACATCCACCCACCTCTGCATACAGGCCGCAAGTTACCGCAGTTTAACGCATATAACCCTATACAACTACAAACCACCTAAGACAGGTATTCTACCTCATAACCCAAAGGTCCAATCGTTTCAAAGAAACAGTCTGTAAAGCGGGATGTCAATAAATACCAGATGGGAAATATTATAGTAATAATTGTGGCGGGAAAGACGATGATGACATATAATTGCATTAAAGGCTAAATAGCTCGCTAAATTGCTGAATGAGCAAGTACTTTCATAATATAGAAGCAAAGCTCATAATACTGTCGAATATCAGTGATAAACTATTGTAGGAATAAGAAAATTCCCAGGAGGTAATAATTTGGAAAATAAGATTGTTATATATAAAACTGAAGATGGGAAAAGCTATCATACCTTACATTATAATTTGGATGTAATCATTTCAGTTGGCTATCGGGTAAAATCTGTCCGTGGCACCCAATTCCGGCCGGTTGTTGCCGAAGGAGCTCCGGAGGACATACAACATCAATTGCAGACTCAAACTTGAGAACGTAAACGGCGTAAGTGTGGAGGGGCTGAAAATCAGCGACCAAAGGGAAAAATTGTCAGCAGGCATATTGGTAACAGAAGATTCGGCTAATGTACAAATTACCAAAGTTTATAGAAAACATGTGCCAAAGTTTATAGAAAACATGTGCCAAAGTTTATAGTTTTGCATTGACAAAGTTAATAGTCCGGTTTATGCTGTAATAGGGTGATATGAGTGAGTGAGAATTATTTAAGGCGAATCTCTGATGATAAATTGCGGATCCTTCTCAGCGCTATTGGTGCGGTGTTGATAGAAGGCCCAAAGTGGTGCGGCAAAACAAGATCGGCAGAGGAAGTTGCCGGAAG
>JAQUNY010000110.1 GCA_028717405.1 Eubacteriales bacterium | reverse complement strand
GAGCGCGAAATCACAGGTGAGCAACAAAAAACTGACATCAGGAAGACAATAATTTATTTGAAAAATTTGTTAAAGAAGTGATCCCTGTTATAATAACCGGGATATCTTCGATATATTAATGATAAACACTGAAAATAAATGGAGCGGGTTACGAGATTTGAACTCGCGACTTTCACCTTGGCAAGGTGACACTCTACCACTGAGTTAAACCCGCTTAAATGGTGCCCAGAGCCGGAATTGAACCAGCGACACGAGGATTTTCAGTCCTCTGCTCTACCAACTGAGCTATCTGGGCAGTGAAGGAGAGGACATAATCCTGTGTTATACAGACGCTCTCCCGTCAATATCAATGGCGACCCGGAAGGGGCTCGAACCCTCGACCTCCAGCGTGACAGGCTGGCATTCTAACCAACTGAACTACCGGGCCTTACCAACCGGCACTGATGCTGCATTGAATGCCTCATCAATGACCGTATGCTATATGTTACACAAAACAAAATATTTTGTCAAGGCGATTTTTTTGCCTGATTTTTGTCTGATATCACTCGCGAAAGCGGTAAAGCTGATCTGTTGTGAAATTCCATTGCGGTGTTTCCAACTGCACCCCGAAGTCCAGGTCATACCAGGGATCGCCTTGTTCGTTTGCAGGATTTTTGAGGATATGTATATCCTGGGCTGGCATATAGCTTTGTGCGAGCATAAATTTTTTCCTGCCTGTAAGAGGATCTTCGGCCATGTCGATTACTATGACGCAATGCCCGGGATAAGGACCTTTCAAAAAGATGTCTCCAGGCTGCATCTGGCTTAGAGGAATATTGAGCATCTCCTGGGAAAGAGATAATGTGCCGGCATAGGAAAAAACCATATCAAGATATTCTCTGAAATAATCATAGCCTTCAAGTTTTTTGCCCTGGCTTATCCAGCTGGCCTCATTACCTTCAACCCTGATCCTGCTGCCGTTCAGCCAGGTGCGGTAGTCGGCCCTGAAGCCGTTTGTGAAATTGAAGCTGATCCTGTCGTATTCACCACGGGCATATAGATATTCTGCACGAAGCCTTATCACAGCGTCTGCACATTGCTGGAGGTCTCTGGGCCCTGTATCCATGTCGATTACAGCTTCATGGACATCGGGTGATTTCAGTCTGCCGTCATAATAATATACTTTTGTTCCATGAGGCTTAAGAGGCAGTTCCCGCAAATACTCGCCGAAAGAACCGGAAGCAAGGGGCATCCTTTTGTATTCTGCCGGAGTTCTAAATCTTTCTTCCGGGGTATTACCCGAATTGTTCAATATCTTTAAACCGGCGTTCTGACAGGGGGTGATCGTGATGACTGGTGATGAAATGCTCACAGGGGGAGTTATTGCTGAAGCAACAGCATTATCTGAATTGCAGCCTGACAGGCTTGATGTATATGTTGAGACACCTCCTGGAAGAGAGCATGATAATGGGCAGGATAAAAGCAGGAACAAAAATAGAAGGATAATTGTTCCTTTTATACCAGTACCTGTTATACCGGCACCTGCTTTAGTGCCTGTTTTACCGCCTGCAACTATAGTCTTTCCAAAATCCTTCATATGGAAACCACATCCACCTGCATATTTCAATGCACAAACACCTTAAACACTATATAATACAAAACGTGACATATCAATTGTATATCTCGTGTTTTTTCTGTAAAATATAAGTTAAGCTGGTGTCGGTAATTGGAGGAGGACTGAACAAATGTATTATATTGGAATAGACCTGGGCGGTACAAATATCGCAGCAGGCATCACTGATGAAAAAGGCAGGATAATAAGGAAAGACAGCATACCTACGCGTAAAGAAAGGGAATACCCCGAAGTAATTAAGGATATGGCGGCCATAGCACTTAAGGTAGCGCAGGACGCAGGAGTACCGTTAAGTCAGGTAAAGAGCATTGGAATCGGTGCTCCAGGCACACCCGACACGAAAAACGGGAGGATCATTTACGCTAACAATTTAAAATTCAGGAATGCGCCGGTTCGGGATGAAATGCATAAATATACCGACCTGCCGATTTACATAGACAATGATGCCAACTGTGCCGCGCTTGCAGAAAGTGTGGCAGGAGCCGCAAAAGGTGCCGCGAACTCAATAACCATAACACTGGGAACAGGTCTCGGCGGAGGTATTGTAATAAACCGAAGGATATACAGCGGTTTTAATGATGCGGGAGGCGAACTCGGACATATGGTCATTGTTGTTGACGGCGTGCAGTGCACATGCGGGCGTAAGGGATGCTGGGAGGCATATGCCTCGGCTACCGGACTTATTGCCATGGCGGTAAAAGCAATGAAAGAGAATCCGGATTCCCTGATGAATGACCTGACAGGCGGAGGAAACCCTGACAAAATGGATGCCAAGATACCGTTTGATGCGGCAAGGCAGGGAGATGCCACAGGTGTCAGAGTAGTCGGTGAATACATCAAATATCTCGGAGAGGGGCTGATAAACATCATCAACATATTCCAGCCTGATGTACTTGTAATAGGCGGAGGGATATGTAAAGAAGGCGAATTCCTCCTGAAGCCGCTCAAAGAAAGAATAGCCTCAGGAGTTTACAGCAGGCCTGAGGTGAGCCAGACAGCCATCAGGACTGCCGAGATGGGAAACGATGCGGGTATTATAGGAGCCGCAATGCTTGGCCTTCAGGAAGCATGATGTCAAATGCCTGAGAGCAGGAATATTGTACTTGTAATCGAATATGACGGGACAGGCTACCATGGGTGGCAAACTCAGAAAAATGCGCTGTCAGTTCAATCTGTTATTGAAGATGCGCTGCTGAAGCTGACCGGAGAAAAAACAAGGCTGACCGCTTCAGGAAGGACCGACACCGGAGTGCACGCTCTGGGGCAGGTCGCGAATTTTCAAACAAAATCAACGATCCCCGGAGACAAATACAGTCATGCCTTAAACAGTATTTTGCCCGGCGACATAGCTATAAGGCTTTCGTCGGAAACTGCAAAGGATTTCCATTCAAGGTTTTCGGCAAAAGGAAAGAGATACCTTTACAGGATATACAATAGCCCTGTAAGGTCTGCGATCCTCAGGAACACAGCCTGCCATGTGCCGCAGAAGCTTGACGTGTTGCTGATGAACGAAGCGGCATCATATTTTCGTGGGACTCATGATTTTTCAGCTTTCAGGTCAGCAGGCGGAAACAGTACCAATCCGATAAGGACAATATCAGATGCAATGGTCGCTGAAAACGGGGAAGGCCTTATAGAGATCGACATTGCCGGCGATGGTTTTCTGTATAATATGGTAAGGATAATTGCCGGAACTCTGATAATGGTCGGGGATGGCAGGAAAAAACCCGGCGAAATAGAAAGCATCATAGCAGCCGGTGACAGGAGGAAAGCAGGAAAAACGGCTCCTCCCCACGGATTGTATCTTAAGGAAGTATATTATGACTGTACAGGGAGTGAAGAGCCTGACGGGAAGGGCTGCACTAAAACATTGACGACATGCTTAAACAGTGACGACACGCTTAAATAGTGACGGCATGCTTAAACAGTGATGACACGCTTATACAATAATGACAGGAGAAAAAAGTAATATGAAAAGCAGGGATGATAAAGGAACAAATACCACTAAAAAAATGGTTGAAGAAATCACTTCCATGCGGGAGGATTTTGCCCAATGGTATACGGATATCGTAAAAAAAACCGAGCTGATAGATTATTCAAGTGTCAGGGGATGTATGATACTCAGGCCATATGGGTATGCCATCTGGGAAAACATTCAGCGTGAGCTCAACAAAATGTTCGTAGCATCAGGGCATGAAAATGTATATATGCCCATGTTTATTCCTGAAAGTCTGCTGCGTAAAGAAAAGGAGCATGTTGAAGGATTTGCCCCCGAAGTCGCATGGGTGACTCATGGCGGAGATGAGGAATTAACAGAAAAACTTTGTGTAAGGCCAACATCTGAAACCTTGTTCTGTGAGCATTATGCCAATATAATCCACTCATACAGGGATCTCCCCAAACTTTACAACCAATGGTGTTCTGTAGTAAGGTGGGAGAAAACCACAAGGCCTTTTCTCAGGACGCTCGAATTCCTCTGGCAGGAAGGCCACACGGCGCACGCCGATGCAGATGAAGCACAGGAAGAAACTTTGAGGATGCTTGACACATATGCAGGTTTTTGCGAAAAGGTATTATCTATTCCTGTTATCAGGGGAAGAAAATCAGACAAGGAAAAGTTCGCAGGCGCAAAGGCCACATACTCAGTGGAAAGCCTGATGCATGATGGTAAAGCCCTTCAATCAGCGACGTCCCATAATTTCGGAGACGGATTCGCCAGGGCTTTCGGAATACAATATACAGATAAAGAAAACAAGCTGCAGTACGTCCATCAGACCTCATGGGGAATGAGCACCAGGATTATTGGAGCTATCATCATGGTGCATGGAGATGACAGCGGTCTGGTGCTGCCGCCGGCTGTCGCGCCCATCCAGACAGTAGTGATACCTGTTTCGATGCATAAGGAAGGTGTGCTTTCAAGGGCTGAAAGCCTGAAGGCTGAATTGGCTGAAAAATACAGGACAGTGATAGATAAGAGCGATAAGCAGCCGGGATGGAAATTCAGTGAGTATGAGATGAAGGGCGTCCCGATCAGGATCGAGATCGGCCCGAGAGATATTGAAAAGGGAGAGGCTGTGCTGGTCCGCAGGGACAATGGTGAAAAAATACAGATAAAGCTTGATGAAATTTCAGAGAAAACAGGGCTGATATTAAATGAAATTCAGTCAGGGCTTTACAAAAAGGCTTTAAAGCTCAGAGAAGACAAAACATATATTGCCGCCGACCCGGAGTCTTTTAAGAAAATCCTTGAAGAAACACCGGGGTTCGTTAAAGCAATGTGGTGCGGGAATCCCGAATGTGAGGCAGCTATTAAGGAATCCACAGGCGCGACATCAAGATGCATCCCGTTTGAACAGGAGGAGCTTTCTGACAAATGTATATATTGCGGGGGCAGAGCCAGAAAAATGGTTTATTGGGCGAAGGCTTACTGACGGCACTTTTCGAAATGCGGTTCTATTTTAAACGTGCGATTTCTGAGATAATTGAGCTTCCCTGCGGGAGTCTTGAAGTCAAATACGATTTTATATGCGGCAAGGGCTTGCATATTGTAGCCCGAAGGCTTATTAACAGCATTTGTGCCGTATTTGCCGTCGCCTAATACCGGATGACCGGTGAAGGCCAGGTGAGCCCTTATCTGGTGGGTGCGCCCTGTTATCAGTTCTATTTCAAGGCGGCTGATGCCGTCTTTGTATTCAATCAGCCTGTATCCGGTCAGTATTTCCTGGCGGCCGGGCTTTTTATCATTATGGATATATACTTTGCTTTGTTTGCTGTCTTTGTAGAGCCAGGCTCTAAGAAGACCGCTTTTATCCGGAAGGACACCTTTGACAAGACATTGATAATATTTTTTTATTTCGTTATTCCTGAATCTTTCTGTGATAATGTCAAGTGACTCCCTGTTTTTTGCAGCGATGATCAAGCCGCCGGTATTCCTGTCAAGACGATGGCACAGCTCTACTTCCTCCCCGGCGTGCTTCCGTAGCATGCCAATAAGAGTGGCGTCCTGTCTCGGAGTTTTCGGGTCGGGGTGGACCGGCAGTCCCTGCCGTTTATATACTATTATTATGTTGTTGTCCTCATATACGATTTCATATGGCTTCACGCCTGTGAATTTATTATCACCAGCGGCTCTGTTATCACCAGTTGCCCCGTTATCAGCTGTGTCATGCCGCTGCGATGGCTTGTTGTCAAGGAGCTCATCAACCACATATACACTCACGGTATCGCCCGAAGCAAGGATATGATCCTTGCCCTCCCTTATACCATTGACTCTGATGTCTCTTTTCCTGAAAGCTTTTTCAAGCACACCTCTTGCCATCAGGGGAAAATGTGCCCTGACAGATTCCTCCAGGCGTAAACCGCTGTATTCT
>JAQUNY010000109.1 GCA_028717405.1 Eubacteriales bacterium | reverse complement strand
TGATGATTTCAGAATCCTTTTCTGATATTCTAAGCTCTCTGGCTATTGCCGCAGCGGTATCACGATGGTCGCCGGTTATCATCACTGGCCTCATACCGGCTTCGCGGCATACCCTTACCGCATCCTTCACTTCATATCTTGGGGGGTCCATCATACCGGCGAGGCCGAGAAAAACCAGGTCGGTTTCGGTTTCTTCTGAAGTAAGTGAAGCCTCCTGAAGCTTTTCGGAACCGGAGGCGTCCAGATCCCTGTAAGCCATTGCAAGGACCCGGAGGGCTTTTGAACCCATTTCTGAGTTAGCGGCTGCTGCTTTTTCTTTGAAGGTGTCGTCGAATGGAAGCGTTTTGCCGTCAATAGAGATGTGTGTACATCTTTCAACAAGCATATCCGGTGCGCCCTTGGTCATTATGCGGATTGAGGAGCCGACAAGGTTGACCGTAGTCATCAGCTTCCTCGCCGAATCAAATGGTATCTCATTTTTCCTGGGATATGATTTTTCAAGTTCGTTCTTATTATATCCATTTTTAAAGGCATAATTTACCAGAGCAACTTCAGTGGGATCGCCTAATGCTCCGGGAGCTGAGTTTTCAGCATCTGTGCCCGCAGCCGGAAGCCTGGAATCATTACAAAGAGCCATAACCTGCATGAATATGTCCAGAGCGGGCATTTCACGGTCGACAAGAGTTCCCTTAAAAACGGTATCGTTGATATATATTTCTTTTACAGTCATCTTGTTCTGTGTCAGGGTACCGGTTTTATCTGAACAGATGATCTCAGTGCTGCCTAAGGTTTCTACGGCGGGGAGCTTGCGTATTATTGCATTTCTTTTTGCCATTTTTTGGACACCGAGTGCAAGAACAATTGTAACTATGGCGGGGAGGCCTTCCGGAATGGCGGCGACTGAGAGGCTCACAGCCGTGAGGAACATTTCAAAATAATCGCGTTTTTGGAGGACTCCGGTTATAAATATTATCACTGAAACCGCTACTACTATTATTGAAAGATATTTCCCGAGTTCAGCAAGCTTTTTTTGGAGAGGAGTTTCTTCGGCTTCTGATTTTGAAAGCATGCCCGCTATTTTCCCAACCTCAGTATCCATCCCTGTGGCTATGGCGATCCCTCTTCCTCTGCCATAAGTTACGCTGCTGCTGAGAAAGGCCATATTTATTCGATCTCCGACCACGCTTTTATCTTCTGTGACGGCAAGGGCATCCTTTTCTGAAGGTACTGATTCGCCTGTAAGGGCCGCTTCCTCGATTTTGAGGCTGGCGGACTCGGTCAGCCTTATGTCGGCGGGCACAAAATCTCCTGCTTCCATAAGTATGACGTCCCCGGGTACGATGTCTTCTGATTTGATTGAGCTGACTTCACCGCCGCGCAGCACACGGGCATATGGCGACGACATCTTTTTCAGGGCTTCAAGAGCTTTTTCAGCTTTGTTTTCCTGCAGGACGCCCAAAACAGCGTTTAAAACAACTACAAGAGCTATTATCGCAGTATCGGTATACTCGCCGAGTGCGGCAGATATAGCGGCTGCTGCAAGAAGTATTATGATCATCACACTCTTGAATTGCTCGTAAAACATTATTAAAAGCGATTTCTTTTTGCCTTCCTGAAGGATATTGTGGCCATATGTCGCAAGGCGCGAAGCAGCTTCTTCAGAGCTTAAACCTGTGTCAACGCTTGTTTGGAGTTTTTCAGCAGTAATTTCATATGATATTGAATGAAAACCTGTTTGCTTTTCCGGCTGTGACATCTGTGACATGGTCCCCTCCTTATGGCTGGCAGGTCAATGCCATGAAATATCGATTATCAATAATAATAGCATAAACAGCGCCATTATATCAAAATGAATATTTCAGCCTCTTTCAAAATGGAAGTATTTGTGATATATTTTATTGGATTGTTGATTTTTGACTGTGAAAACATATGAAGGATGAGGCGGCGAATTTTTTTGGGATCAAAAAGCGTAGAGAGCAGGAATATCCCTCTATGGAAAAAAGTTTTAGTGTTTCTGGCATTTGAAATCGTATTTACATCTGTGACAATGCCGCTCATGATTTTCTATGGGCCTTTTCAAAACGTTAAAAAAACCATGGTCGGCATGTCCTGGGCTACGCTCAACCATCAGTATATAGCCAGAGCCTTTCTTTCACAGCAGGCAATAGAGAGGATCATAGGAAATGATTTCGCGGTCAACCCCATGGATGAGAATGAGGGTATACAAAAACTTGATTTCAGCGTGGTGCACACTGACAAGATAGATATATACAATATAAGGGGGACGACCTTCCAGGGAAAGCTCATGGTCGTTTATGATCCAACCAGGATAGCCGTTGGTTATTCAAACCAGATGCCGTTGTCCGGAGAGACAACCAGTACAATCGCAAAGAGAAGCAATGCGATTGCCGCAATAAATGCGGGAGGATTCAAGGATTCGCCTGAATCCGGCTGGACAGGCACTGGAGGAATACCCTATGGGTTCATAATCCACAACGGTAAAATTATTTATGATGAAGAACAGGATGAAAGCCTGCCGCAGGAGACAGTTGCTTTTACAAGTGATGGCATGCTGATCGTAGGATATCATACCATCGATTCGCTTAAAAAAATTGGTATAAAGGAAGGCATTACATTTGGCCCGGCGCTCATTGTGAATGGCAGGCCTACCATACCTGAAGGAAGTGACGGAGGATGGGGATATGCGCCGCGGACGGTGATCGGACAAAGGGCTAACGGCGAGGTGCTCCTGCTTGTAGTTGATGGAAGGAGCATAAGCTCTTTCGGAGCCTCGCTTGCAGATTGTATGAACATTCTGCTGGCACAGGGATGTGTCAATGCGGCCAATCTGGACGGCGGGTCTTCTGCAACAATGTATTATAACGGCAAAGTGATAAATAAGCCCTCAAACTCACTGGGAGAGAGGGCGGTACCCACTGTTTTCATGGTCATGCCGTAGCCTGACCCGCATTCGGAACAGTGCCCTGCCGGGCAAATTAAACAGAGAAGGGAGAAAGCCGAGTCTGTCTGCTCGACTTTTACTGATGAAAACATTTAAAAAAATATATACCTGGATACTTATCTCCATTATGCTTCAGGCGCTCGTACTTTTTCTGGTCAACAACGTCCTGCTGGTGAAGATAGGCAGCACCTCATCAGGATTTAAGCTTTCCCTGTTCCGGGAGGATACAAATAAAAAGACGATCAATGTGAATGTACCTTCAGATGCCGAAATGATCCTTTCATCTTATGATGCCACCTATGTATCTTATATCAGGGAAGGCAGGATAGAGGTAGTCAGCACTGACAAAAACCAGACAGCTAAAATTATCGGCAAGGATAATGTTACACTTACAGGATATCTTTGGCTGCCTGATAAAAATATGATTATTTACTCCTATCAGGTAGATGCATATTTGAGGGTAGGCCTTACAAGCTACGATGTGGATAACGATATTGAGCATGATTATAAATATATAACTGAGGTGACTTATCTGCCTGCCGGCAGCAGGATCATCGAAATCAAACCGTCTTTTAAAACAAATGTCACATATATAAAGATAGCTGTTAATGACAGGCAGGCGTACATAATCAGGGTCGACATACATGAAAACAGATATAAAATCATGACAGTGGATATCGATACCGAAATACAGGATATTTCGCTTATGGACTATCTTGTGCTGCGTGAACCTGAAGCACAATATATAACAGTCAGGCAGGGACAAAGCGGTGAGAGCCACAGGGTAGATTTCGGCAGAGATATTTGCCTGCTTGACAATGACTCCGAATATGGAATATACATCGGGGGCCTTGATGGGAACGCAAACGTTGAGGCGCTTTATAAGGGATCATATGAGGACAGGTCGCCTGAAGCCTGGCAACAGGTGATACTTGAGACGCCTGTGACTCCGGGGGATATTTATATGTCAGGGAAACATGTTTACCTGTATTTAAGAGATGGCAATCTGGTAAAAGATCTCAATACCGGGGCTAAAACCGGAATCAGTGGCCAGCTTTTAAATGTAGCGGGCGGATATGCACTGACAAGGGAAAACGGAAATGTAAGTCTTATACCATTAAAGTAGATGCTAAAACAGATGTGTAAAACAGATGTGTAAAACAGATGCGGGATATCGTGGAATTTCATGATTTGGATATTTTGTTAGACAACAGCGTTATAGGGTATATATCATAAACAAGTTATCCGTGTTTCACATTACTCAGGAATTAAAGTGTGTGTGAAGTTACATGGAGCAAAAAAAACAGGCTGGAGGAATGTAAAATGGCTGGAGCAGATACAATTAAAATCACAAAGGCAAATTTTGAAAGCGAAGTATTGAAGTCGGATAAACCTGTGCTTATAGATTTTTGGGCACAATGGTGCGGACCCTGCAGGATGGTAGGCCCCGTAATAGAAGAGCTTGCTGCAGATTATGCAGGTAAAGCCAAAGTCGGTAAAGTAAATGTTGACGAGGAGAATGAGCTCGCGTCAATGTTCAGGGTGATGAGCATACCTACAATACTGGTGTTCAAAGGCGGACAGGTGGTCGAAAAGGCAGTTGGAGTGAGACATAAGACAGAGCTGGCCGGTATGCTGGACAAAAATTTATAGAAGTGTGAAGCAAGTTAGAAGCAGATCAGCATGCCTGGTGAACTGTAAGCGGTAAGGCGTTGAATATTTTCCGCCTTACTGCTGTCAGTCAGTCCATCAGTTTTTGTTACCCGATCTGTATTGCGCACACTGCATTGCGCCACAATCCTTGCGAAAATGGCTGTCGTATGATATTATTTACTAAATCCTGAATCCTTTATCCTTTATTGAGGATGAGGGATTTTTTATACTTATCGTGAAGGAGCCGGCACAGGATGTATAAGATACTTGAAATAATTGAGAAAAACTGCAGGCTGACCGAAGAACAGCTGGCTGTTATGACTGGAAAAACCAGGGAAGAAGTCCGCGGCAGCATTAAAAACTATGAAAATGACGGAGTAATACTGGCGTACAATACCCTGATCGACTGGGATAAAGCCGGCAAGGATACTGTTACCGCCCTTATTGAGGTCAAGGTTACCCCGCAGAGAGGGGAAGGCTTTGACAAAACCGCCGAGAGGATAGCCAGATATCCGCAGGTCAAAGGATGCTATCTGATGTCGGGCGGGTTTGATTTGACGGTCATAATTGAAGGCCGCACAATGAAGGAGGTCGCCCTTTTTGTTGCGGAGAAGCTTGCTACACTTGACTCGGTCCTCAGTACAGCGACACATTTTGTATTAAAAAAGTATAAAGACAAGGGTATAATTTTCGGCAAAAAGCCTGAAGATGACAGGGAGGCGATAATCCTGTGATAATGAAGGATATGATTTCGCCTGTCATAAGAGATATTCCGCCTTCAGGGATCCGCAAATATTTCGACCTGATCAATGAAATGAGCGATGCAATTTCTCTCGGTATAGGCGAACCTGATTTTGTGACACCGTGGTGTATAAGGGAAGCCGGTATCTATTCGCTTGAAAAGGGACATACCCATTATACCGCAAATGCAGGTATGATTGAGCTCCGCACAGGGATTTCAGCCTATGTTTCAAGAAAATACGGGCATCAATATGATCCTTTCAGCGAGATAATGGTAACAGTCGGCGGAAGCGAAGCAATCGATCTGGCGTTAAGGTCGCTCGTTGGTGAGGGCGATGAAGTCATAGTCCCGGAACCGGGATTTGTGGCGTATAAAGCCTGTGCGGCATTTACCGGAGCAGTCCCCGTGATCCTGCCCCTCAGAGAAGAGGATGAATTCAGACTCAGAGCGGGGGACCTTGAAAAGGCCATAACACCGGCGACTAAAGTTATAATACTCCAATACCCAAACAACCCCACGGGCGCAATAATGGAGAAGGAAGACCTTGAGGCGGTTGCGGAGGTGCTCAGGGACAGAGACATTGTTGTTATTTCTGATGAAATATATGCGGAGTTGACCTACGGGAGGAAGCATGTATCTATACTTGATTTC
>JAQUNY010000108.1 GCA_028717405.1 Eubacteriales bacterium | reverse complement strand
TAGCTTTGATCTTCAAAGCCTGACAGACCGGCGATTTCCAGAAGATTGACGGAGCTGTCAGCCAGGAGCCTCTTGCTGGTTTCCACGCGCTTCAGATTAAGATAGCTGCTGAAGTTGGTTTTCATCTCCCTTTTAAAAAGTGAACTGAAATATGAAGGACTAAGATAAACGTGTGATGCGACTTCATCAAGGGTGATTTTCCTCATATGATTATTTCTTATATATTCCAGCGCTTTATAAATCACGTCTATATGCTTGACACCCTTCAGATTGAACACACAGTCCGTAAACCTCTTCATTATTTCGGAAAGCCAGTAAGCAAGCTGTTCGACATTATCAAAGCTGTTAATGCTGCCTATATAATCATAGTTCATGCCGAATATTTCACGGTCATCGGCGCCGCCCTCCATTGCTGCCCGGGAGAGGAGTACAAGTAATTCAAGGATCCTGGTTTTTATAATACCGAAATCATTACCGCTTGAGAAAAATATATGCCCGAGCATCTCATTGAGGATTTTCTGTGAATTTGACTTATCACCGCGCGAAACGGCTGAAAGCAGGATTTTTTCGCGGACGATCGGATATGAAACATAGGAGCCGGATTTTACTTCTGACTGATATGATGCCTGATTCCCCTGCTTCAATGAGTGTATATAGCCGGAGATGTCTGATTGCTGAGCGGTAATTTTTTCCCCGGCCATGTAAAGCTCGCGCCCTGAACCGGATATGTGCATGGCAGTGATGAAAAGCATCTCAGACATGCTCCTGACTTTCTCCGGACTGACAACCTTTATTTTGCGTGCCTCAGATTTAAGGACTTCGAGGATGGAAGCTTTCATGCCGCTTTTAAGAATCATTTCATCAAGCAGGAACTCGTCCGGATCAATCATTAAAACGGGACCGCCAAGCAGTGAGCCGGCCAGCCTGCCCTCTGATATTATAGGAGATGTCCAGTGTACAAGCCCGAAGGGGCAGAAGAAGATATACCTGCCTCCGAATCTCTCAGCCTGATAGCTTCCATACAGGTGAGAACTGCGGCAGACTTCTGCGACACCTGGATATTCTCTTGCCTTTGCGCAAAAATCACAGCCTGCGGCACATCCTGCTTTATAAAGCTCAATGCCGTGGATGTCTACAACGGTGCACTCGACTCCGCAGGAATTACTGTAAATACGGGCGAGCTCAGCAGCTATTTCAGGGTCACGCAAGAGTCCGTTTCCATTTGCAATTTTTATTGGATTTTGTGCAGCCATGCCAATATTATATAGAATTCGAAAGGCATTGTAAAATTTCGGGAATGGGTCGCCAGTGCCAGGGGAACGTGAGTATTTGGCTGATTAATCAGTTAATAGCCGCGTTGAAGAAGGCATCGACATTTTCAAGCGGAGTTCCAGGAGGGATGTCGCAGCCTGAGGAGAGAATAAAGTTAACATATGGCGACATTTGCTCAAGGAGAGCTTTTACGGCAGCCTTGATTGTTGCCGGAGAACCTTTTTTGATAACGCCGACAGGATCTATATTTCCCATGGCGAGTTTTGTTTTGGGTATATTCGGTACGATATCTCTCATGTCTACAGAATTGCCAAAGTGATAACCGGCGGCTCCTGTATGGAGCATTGCCTGTACAAGAGGGACTGTATTGCCGCAGTTATGCAGGATGACCTTAAAATAATCGTCCTGTACTTCATCGACTATCCTCTTGACATATACAGAGGAAAACTCCATGCACATGTCAGGGGAAAGCAATCCTGCTGAAGGCTCTGCTATGATGACTCCGTTTGCGCCGGCAATTTTGAATGCCTTGATATAGGAAAGCAGGAAAGTGACGCACTTTTCCAGCAGGACTTTCATCATTGCCGGTTCTATCATAATGGATATTAATGCCTCAGACATTTCCAGCAGCCTGCCGGCAAGTGAAAAAGGCCCTATAGTTGAAGAAAACAGAGGTCTTGAAACGGACTGGCCGGTGTGGGTAGTACAGCAGCCGCTGCTCCTGGCAACAGCTGGATCTTTATGAAAAAGGAGGCCTTCGGAGTTTATTGCGCCTGATTTCTGCGCGAGGATCGATGCGGCAGCCAGCGGTACGCCGGTGCGCCCGCTCCCTGTTTCCGGGATTTCAAGAGCTTCTGCTGATTCGGGTCCCGTCAGCAGAGGGGAAGGTATTGAAGGCATTTCGTCGGGGCTGAAAACGACTTTGCTGCCGAAGGCTTCAGCTTCAACAGATAAATCCATAACCATAACAGAGGCAGGAAGGGGATACTTTTCTGTGACAAGCCTTATTGTTTCTGCCTGGACATGTGCGTCTGTTATCAGCTCAAGTACATTTCTACCTGACAGCGCCAGACCCGGAAAGACAAGAAGTGGCATTGCGTTTTTTTTGTGCCTGTCTGAAAGGAGATTTTCGATCCATGCGGTCATGTTAATTTTACTCACACAGGCGGGGCAGCTGTTCTCTGAGTTGTAAACCATTTGTTTTGTATCAGGTGTTGTCTGTCTGTCATTAAATTTTGTCTTTTCTCTATCCATTATTAACTCCTTGTTTTTACCGCCTGCTTCCGGTACTGTGGTCAGAAGGGCGGGGACACGGTTATTATTTATTTCTGATAATCAGAGCACAGCGGCTATCAGAGCACAGCGGCTATCAGAGCACAGCGGCTATCAGAGTATAGCGGCTATCGGAACACAGTGGCTATCAGAGCAGAGCGGCTATCAGAGCTCACCGAAAAACATGCACTCGGGAAACTCGTCTCTGAAGTTCTGTGAGGACGACAACTCCAGGTATTCGGATTTTGCGGCTATCTCATTGCAGCGCTCCGGGGCGCGGCTGTCGGTCAGGCACATTACAGCTCCGCTGCCGGCGGTGTTGCCGGCCGTGACGATTCTGCCGGATAGAGCCGAAGGAATAAGCCCCGTCTTTATTGCATTGTCTTTATCAAGATAATTGCCAAAGCCCCCTGAGATGAATACATTGCGGATCTCATCCGGACTGATGCCGGCCTTCTTCATCAACACCTTTATGCCTGCCGCTATGGCAGCTTTTGCAAGCTGTATTTCCCTGATATCCTTTTGCGTAATGATAATACTTACGCCGTAAGGATTTTTTGCTAATTCAAATGCCATACCGGAGTTAGGCGTTTCAATCATAAATGGACGCAGCCGGCTGCAGACTTCATCAGGCTTACAAAAAGCACCTGAAGCTTCGATTATTCCGGCGGATAACAGCACCGATATGGCATCTATTACACCTGCCCCGCATATACCTGTCGGGGCGGCGTTGCCAATGGTTGTATATGATATGCCGCATTTGGAGCCAGCGTCATGTCTGACAGAATTTATTGCACCTTTTACTCCTCCAAGACCGTGACTTATGCCTGCCCCCTCAAATGCCGGGCCTGCCGCCGCAGAACAGCAGAGAAAACCCTTTTTTGAACCAATTGCGATTTCTCCGTTTGTTCCGATGTCGATCAGCAAATTGATGTTGTTGCTTTGATCCATACCGCAAGCAAGCATTCCGGCCACTATATCTGCGCCTACATACGATGATATCGAGGGCAGCATAAGGGCCAGCCCGTTCCTGCGGATACCGATGCCTAATGATGAAGGCGTTGTATGGATCGCTTCCGTGAAAACCGGGATATAAGGGGAAACTGATATGGCTGAAGGATCTGCTCCGGTAAGCAGATGCAGCATGGTTGTGTTTCCTGTAATTACAGCTGCAAAAATATCTTCCGCAGATATGCCTTCGGTTGCGGCAAGCTCCCTGGCCATATTGTCGAGCTGCACGCTGATGATGTCTTTTAAAATAAGAGCGCCTTCCTTGCCTGATGAAGCATAGGATATCCTGGATATGACATCAGCCCCATAGGCTTTCTGTGAGTTCATTGCAGAAACGGACGATTTGACTTTACCGGTCCTCATATCCACAAGATATACGGCGACTGTCGTTGTGCCTATATCTATTGCCATACCATAAAGAGGAGCATCAGTATCTTCCCGGACAAGGAGTATCCTGTCATCGGTATGGACCACATTCAGGAAACCGCCAGCCATTATCTGAGCAGAGCATTCTGCTGTGCTCAAAATGGCATCAACATCCCATGTAGTATTGCAGGCACTGCAAATATCTGCGCTGATGTCTGCGGAGATGGCTTTGTACAGGCGTTTGCAAAAGCTGCGCTGATCAGAAAGTGATGGTGTATCAGGGAAGACGCGGGTCGATCTGACAAGTGATTTTTTAGAGTATGGAAGAATTGTGGAGCTGTCAAAACCGGAAGTCTCACCGGGGAAGGCTTTATCTTCTCCATGGCTGTTTGTCACGGATAATAAAGAGCCTTTGCAGGAAGGAGACAAATCAGATCCGGAAATATCATCCGGAAGCTCAATTGTCATGTCACCCGATATATGGCACATACAGGCAAGCCTTACGCCCGAGGATAGTTCCGCTTCGCTAAGCAGCTTTATCTCTTCCGGGAAAGGTGGGGCAGGAGATGGCTCAACGATCCTGATTTTGCATTTCCCGCACAGGTGCATCCCTCCGCAGGGAGCGTCGATCCGGGAGCCTGAGGAGGCGAGGATATCATACAGAGTCTCGCCGCCCTGGGAATGCAGCAAATACCCGCCTGTGCTTCTGAGGATCCTGATAACAAATAGTGCTTTGTCAGCAGCGTTAATATTTTTATATTTCATTAAAATTCCGCAGACCTTTTCTCCCAATAATGATTTAAACTGCTGCCGTTTTATAGTATTTTACGGCTTCTTCAGCGGCTGATGCGGCGTCAGGTGCATAAAAATCAGCACCGATATTATTTTTAAAGGTTTCTGTTACAGGCGCTCCGCCGACCATAACTTTCACCTTGTCTCTTAACCCTTCAGCCACCAGGGCCTCCACGACGCCCTTCATTTCGGACATGGTGGTTGTCAGAAGGGCTGAACAGGCGATCACGCCGGCATCATTTCCCTTTACTGCCTCCACGAATTTTTCTTTTGAAACATCAACGCCCAGGTCAATGACTTCAAGCCCCTTACCCTCCAGCATCATTTTGACCAGGTTTTTGCCTATGTCATGAAGGTCGCCCTTGACAGTGCCGACAATAACCTTGCCTGCCGACACAACACCGCTTGAAGCCATATATGGCTTGAGCGTGTCTGTGCCTGCCTTCATGGCCCTTGCGGCTATCAGGACTTCAGGTACATAGACTTCATTATTCTTGAATTTTGTACCGATTATATCCATGCCTGCCAGAAGGCCTTTTTCCAGGATGTCCTTCACATTGTGGCCTGTGTCGACTGCCTGCTGCACAAGGTCTTTAACATTCTTCGCCCTGCCCTGCTGAAGGTTCAGGGATATTTCATCAAATATGGCTGTACTCATGTTGTTTCAATCCTCCTGCCGGTAAATTTGCCGGTAAATTGGTAAAAAAAGTTAACCTGTCTGTTGTGATTTTAACATAACCTGGAATATTGGTATTGAAATGTTTTACTGTTTTTTGTAAATATTTATCAGAAAAAATGATACTGAATCCGGGAGAGCGTGTAATGGGTAATTGTATAAATATTTATGTTCGAAAAGTGTAAAAGGTTCTAACTGGACATGTACCTGCTTACAGCAGGGTGTTATCATAATAAAGGCAATGTTATAATGAGGGTGTTATCGTAATAAGTGTACAGTAGCAGGAATGTAGTCAGATGTATGCTTGAGCGGAGGTGGTGCAGTTATGCTGTGGGATGATTTCGAACAGAATAAGGAAATCCTTATGAAACAATATGAAAGGCCGGACTGGGATATCAAAAGTGGTCTTGCCCCGGATAAACTGCGTGCTGAGTGCGCGGTTACAGCCGGAGAAATGGCCGAAGCAGGGTCATCCAGGATAAGGATAAAGGCCAGGCTGATAGAATTAATATTGTTAAATGCACAGATTGAAGTTGACCCCAGAGACTGGTTTGCTGACAGGGTCAACCACGGCAATATTATGTACAAACTGCGGAATGCCTGGCAGAAGGACATCGAAGGGA
>JAQUNY010000107.1:1488-6062 GCA_028717405.1 Eubacteriales bacterium | reverse complement strand
AGGCGTCCTTACCAGAAAGTACAGGAGCAGCTTCAGGAAAAAAGAGCCCTGGGAGCTTGAAATCATCTGATTTGAAGCATAAAAATTTCAAAGGTTATCGGTGCTGTTCCTGATATATTGGCTGGGACTTATACCGGTGATCCTTTTAAAGCATTTTGAAAAATAGTTGCTGTTATCAAAACCGACATCGGCGGCAATCTCCTTTATTGACTTGCCGGAAGACTGCAGCAGGCCCAGCGCTTTTGTTATCCGGTATTCTGTGATATAGCTGTGAAGAGGCTTCCCTGTATGTTTGGCCATGATACGGTTCAGGTATACCGGATGGTAGCTGAAGCGCTTTGCAAGGCTGCTGTTGTCGAGCTTCTCGTCATAACTCATGTGGATATAATCAAGTATTTCGTTGATTCTTCTGTTGTTTCCCGAAGTTTCCCTGTTTCTCAGGCTCCTGCGGACGACTTCGCTGAGTATGCCTGTGATAAGGCTTGTTATTACCAGCTCAAATCCTGGTTCTCTTATGTTGAATTCTCTGACTATTGCTGAAAGACTGTCCTCTGATTTTTGCATACAGCTGACTGCAACAGGAGCATTAAACAAAGGGAAATCACCGAAGTCGTAGGATGCGAGGGCTTTTTTCGGATCAAAACTTTCGCGGTTGCATTTTTCAAGGATAGAAAGATATTTGCTTGAACTTCGATATGTTTTTATATGATCAAATTTTCTGACGAAGTCGAAATTCAGGTTTACCAATCTTATAGAACTGTCTGCTTCTGATATGAAGTCGTAGGCGACGCCGGCCTGCCAGAGGAAAAGGCAGCCTTTTTCAGCAGGATATGGCCGGTCGTTGAGTTTTATAATGCCTTTGCCGCTGTAAATATATATTAACCTGCAGTCATATGCCATGCATCCGGTGAAATCTTTATTCCTGTTCACTGAGGAAAAGTTTGCTGTCCTTACATAAGGATTTATTTCCGATAATGATAATCTGATTTTTTCCATAAATGCCTCCATATGAAAGATTGAATCAATGATTTTCATATCATTTGCTGATTGCCTTTATTTCCTGCTGACTGCCTTTAACAAAAGGGCAGTGTTGCAGGAACAACATAATTCCGGGATAATTTTAAATAGTTCAAAAATTACCCATGAAAGTTTAAAGTGCATCTTTATTTAAACATAAGAGGCGTATATAATCAACAAGTATGCAATTGCACACAGCAGTTTTGTGCCTGAAGTTGCCGGGCGCCTGGTATTGTGATAATATGGTGGTGAAACAGAAAGATAACAGGATAAAAAGGGCTTTGTGGGTTTTTTGTGCGGAGAGACATTAACGATAATGTTAATATGACCAAAACTGTCAGCCGCCGTTTAGATTTGGCACAAAATGGTGCTGTTGTCTCTGAAAAAGTAAAAATTATTGATTAACAGGTAAAAATATTGGAAGGCACAAGTAGAACTATATTATAAAATTTATATGAAAGTGCAGAGGTGAAACAATGAGCGGGAAACTTAAGGTTGGATTTGTAGGCTGCGGAGCTTTTGTAAAGAATTTTATACCGCTTTTCAAAGCGCATCCGTATGTTGAATCAGTGGCCGTAACAGACCTGATAAAGGAAAGACGCGACGAAATCGCGCAGAAATTCGAAATAAAAAATGTCTATGATTCATTTGAAGACATGCTGAAGGGCGATGTCAACACTATCGCCATATTTGTCCAGCGTCAGCTCCACGGCCCTTTGGCCATAGCTGCCCTTGAAGCCGGGAAACACGTTTACAGCGCTGTCCCGATGGCGTCCACGCCCGAAGATATAGCAAAAATAGTAGAGCTTGTCGCAAAGACCCGTCTGACATATTCAATGGGAGAAACCGGATATTACAGGCCTTGCAGCGTCTTCTGCAGAACAAAGGTACTGAGTGGTGAAATGGGTGATTTCGTGTATGGCGAAGCTCAGTATAACCATGATATGAGACATTTTTACAAGAGCTATCAGAGGTCCGGCGGGGAAGAATGGAAGATGGTGGCTGGAATACCTCCAATGCTTTACCCCACTCATTCCACATCGATGATATTGTCTTCGGCATGTTCATATGCGCTCAAAGTTGCAGCCTTTGGTTATGAAGACCACCATGAGGATGAAATATTCGGCAAGGGCAGAAATTACTGGGATAATCCCCATTCAAACACTTCGGCGCTGCTGCATCTCAAAAACAGGGGAATAGCAAGGATCAGTGAAAACAGGCGTATTGGATGGTACAGCCCGCAGTCTTATGTGACCTGCTGCTGCGGTACGGAGGGATCATATGAATCATCCATGGCGCAGCATACATATGTGAGGCTGAAGGGAATGGACGCCGAGCCTGAAGATGTAAGCGCAATACTTAATACACCTGCGATGGAAGAACACAAAAATGAACCTGAATTTCTAAAGAATCTGGCAAATGGCAAGTGGGCAAATACCACCGCACCCATACAAAACATTGCAAGGCTTCCTGAAGAGTATAAGGACCAGCATGACGGGCATGGCGGCACACATAAATTTATGGTGGACGATTTTTGTAAGGCTGCTTACACCGGCAAGCTGTCACCGACAAACGCATGGGTGGCGGCACGCTTCAACATGCCCGGGCTGTACGCCCATAAATCTGCTATCCGGGACGGGGAATGTCTTGACATACCTGATTTGGGAGACCCTCCGGCAGACTGGGCGATGCTTGATCCGGACAATGATCTGGCTGCGAGCGGCAGGAAGCATGTGATTGGTTGATTTAACGGTTGTTTTTCGAGGGCAGTGTGATGAATGGCACTTAATACGGCTTAATGCCGGTGAAATAAGAGAATTTTCAATTATTCCGCCGGCTGAGTAAATAGCAGTGCATGAAGTACAAAAAACAGGAAGAAAAAGGAGAAAAAGAATGGAGAAAACAAAAAGAAATGCGATAATTAAAAGTATTGCAGTCATCCTGTCAGCACTGATGATCGTTTCAGTCATCGGCGCCTGCGCAAAAGATGACGACACGCCGGCGACGACTTCAGCTGCTGCCAAAACAACGGCATCAGCAGCAAAAACTACTGTAAAGGCCTCAACGGCGGCGTCAGCTTCAAAGACGACGGCAGCTGCCGAAACAGAAGGAGCTGCGGCTACGCAGGAAATAGCGCAGGGAGATGTAACTGAAGAGATCGCTGAAGAGACTGAGGGAGAAACAAGTGAAGGTGACTTTGCCGAAGACATCAAAGTGACTATAGGAGCCCTGGTTGACCCAGGAACTGATCTTGGCGGGAGGACAGTAACACTTGGAAGCTGGTCAGCAAGTTACTGGGCTGAAGATTCGCCGACAGCAGAACCGGAAATGGTTATCTGGATGAGAAGGATCAGGGCAGCCGAGCAGAAATATAACTTCAAATATGAAACTTATATGGAGCCCGGAAACAACTCAACCAACTACAAAAAAAATATGATACAGCAGGCGGTATCAGGCGTTATACTTGCTGATATGTTCAGGACAGCGTCATCGTACGACTTCCCGTCCAACGTAAGAAACAACATAATTGTTCCGATCGACGAATGGGTGGATTTTGAAAATCCGATTTACAAAGCCAATGCTTACATGTATAACGCCAGTACCTGGAAAGGCCGCCGCTATGGGGTCAATGTCTGGTTCAGATATGCGTGCGAATTTCTTCAATACAACAAAGAGCTCCTTGACCGTGCAGGCCAGCCGGACATACTTGACCTTGTAGAACAAAACCAGTGGAACTGGAGTACATTCCTTGATATTGCCAAGGCTACGACTGTTGATTATGATGGCGACGGCATAGTTGATCAGTATGGGGTCGCGGCTCATAATTCATGGTATATATTCAAGTATTTCCTTTATTCTAATGGTCTCACATCAGGAGCAGAATATGATGAAAAATCTCAGGATGTATATCTTATAATAAAGACTCCCGCAGCGGTAAGGACCTTCCAGTTTGTTTCAGACCTTGCCTTTGTACATAAAGTTTACAAGCAGAGCAGCGGCACACTGGGATATGGCGATTATTACAAAGGTAAGATTACAATGCAGGTCCATAATTACGGCGGCGTTAACAGGGACGCCCTGAAAGCAGGAATGCTCACCACAAGGCTTGCCCCGATGCCGATGGGACCTGATGCAACATTCTATACTAATACTAACGCATCACAGTTTTACGTAATCTCATCTGTTGCACAGAACAAGAAGGAAATCGCACAGATATTCGCCGAGACGATGATAGTATGGAATGAAGACGGAACGGACTGGTCTGACGAAGTTATGGAGATCAGGAACAAGTATTTTACTCCCGACTGGGATTGGAATTCAGCAAATCCCGTCAGGATGTATTCCACTCAAAGAGAAAATGAGCTGGTATATAAAATGATGTACCCTTACTTCAAGCCGGACTTCACAGATGGTTTTACCGGACTTTCAAGCAAGATGCAGTCACTTATAGCTAATCCTTTGCTTAAAGGCGAAATGAGCGTCATGCAGGCAATCGATTCAGCAGAATCTGAATTAACGGCGATCATAGACGCACAGAAGTAAAAGACTTGTAAGAT
>JAQUNY010000107.1:0-1388 GCA_028717405.1 Eubacteriales bacterium | reverse complement strand
GCAAAAGCCGGAGTCAGCATTTCCATGGTGTCCTTCGTCCTTAACGATACACCCGGCCGCAGCGTTGCCGCTGAAACAAGGGAGAACATACTTGACGCAGTAAAGGAGCTCGGATACAGACCGGATTCCATAGCCAGCGGGATGAGAACAAGGCGGTCCATGTCCATAGGCATAGTATCCTTCTGGAATATTTCATCTTCTGTTTTTAATGAAATATTTTACGGAGTTTCACTCACTGCCGCAAGAGAAGGATATACCATACTGTTCTGCAACCTGGGAAGAGCGGTAAATGGTCCGGCGCATGACGGGCAGGATTATGCCGACCTGTATAAAAGGAGAAAAATTGACGGCATTATATTAATCTCGCCGCATTCAGTACAAACAGGGTTCAGCGAGGACGAGCATATTTCTGTGATCAGGAGCCTGAAGATACCCGCAGTGATCATAAACGCATATACTCATGCGCCCGATATCAGTTATGTTTATACGGATTTTTACGATTCTGTTTACATGGCAGCAGAATATCTCTATAAAACAGGACACAGGGCAATATGGTATATGAAGCCTTCGCCGGCAGAACTTGAAGACTATCAGGGAAGAGAAAGATTACGGGCTTACAGGGAGTTTGCTCATAAGCACTGCTTGAAAACGAATGAGTTTGACGAATCCGGTATCGATAATGTAATAAATTCTGTAAGAAAAGGTGCGGGCCTTTCGGGCATTGTTGCAAATAAATGCGCGGGTGCACAAATACTTATGAAAAGATTCCTGACGGCAGGGATCAGGATCCCGGGGGAAATATCTTTGATAGCAGGAAATGATGAGACATACGCGGCACAGCTTATACCATCTTTGTCCACAGTAAAGCTCCCTTTAAGAATGATGGGCGAAAAAGGCGCTGAAATGCTCATGAAGCAGATGCGAGGGGCTGCCGGAGCTGAAAAAATAACACTGAAAAATAGAATTATGGCAAGGGAATCTACAAGACCGTTTTGATGATTTGCTTTATGAGAGTTTTATTGCAGGTACCAATATATCATTTTATATTTTACAGATCGGAGATAAAAAAATGGATCAAAAAAGCATTAATAAAACGAAAACAGAAGGAACAGCAAGTCCTGAAGTCCAGGCTTCGCCGGAAGCCGCCCTCAGAGACGAGGTCAGGGCGTACGCGCACCGGAAAATGGCCGACCTTGTAAGCTTTGCTTCAAGGGAGAGGTTTGAAGGCCTTGACCCGAGGTACAATCCCCTCAGCATTTTCCCGGAAGCAAATACTGTGATCCTGTTAGGCAGGAGGATAAACAGGGGGAGCCTGCGCGGAATCGAAGAAGGCACGAATTTCGGGGATTACGGGAGCTTTGGCTATAGATGGCTTGACGATGAATTTG
>JAQUNY010000106.1 GCA_028717405.1 Eubacteriales bacterium | reverse complement strand
CCATTACAAACAACAGCAGCCCGGATGAAAATTGCCCGGCAGATGAAATCGTTGAAATAGAACGTGCACTGTCCAATCCCACAGGTACGCAAAAACTCAGCAGGCTTGTAACCCCGGGTGAGAAAGTGGTAATAATAACAAGTGATATTACAAGGCCTTTTCCATCATGGAAAGTGCTGCCGCATATTATTAATGAGCTTGGAAAAGCAGGAATAAAGGATCCGGATATAACTGTCGTTTTTGCTATTGGCAGCCACAGGAAACATACCCGGGATGAACAGGCTCATCTTGTCGGAGAAGATATTTACAGAAGGATAAGATGCATCGACAGTGATCCGGATGATACAGTGATGCTTGGCACAACCAGATCAGGCACGCCTGTTGAGATATCCAGGGAAGTTGCGGAAGCGGACAGGAGAATTTGTCTGGGGAATATTGAATTTCACTATTTCGCCGGCTACAGCGGCGGGATTAAAGCCATTATGCCGGGCGTATCAACCAGAAGAGCCATACAGGCAAATCACAGTGCAATGGTCAAAGAATTTGCCATGGCAGGTGAACTTGACCGTAACCCGGTCAGGATAGATATTGAAGAAACTTCAAGATTTTTAAGTATTGATTTTATTTTAAATGTTGTACTTGATGAAAAAAAGAATATTTTAAGAGCTTTCGCCGGACATCATATTCTTGCTCACAGGGAAGGCTGCAGTTATCTGGATACAATTTATAAAATACCAATACATGAGAAGGCTGATATTGTGATTGCTTCAGCGGGTGGCTATCCCAAGGATATCAACCTTTACCAGGCACAAAAAGCTTTGGATAATGCTTCCCATGCAGTGAAGGACGGCGGGGTCATAATATTATATGCATCATGCAGGGAAGGCCCGGGAGAGAAGGCTTTCGAAAGATGGATGCTTGAAGCTGAGCAGCCGCATGAACTGATCGCGAGAATAAAAACCGGGTTTGAGCTTGGAGGTCACAAAGCTGCCGCTATAGCTATGGTTTTGGAAAAAGCCTCAATTTTCCTTGTTTCGGATCTTGATTGCAATTATGTGCGCAGGTTCCACCTTCAGCCGTATAAAAATATTAATGACGCTATAGAAGAAGCATACCGGATAACAAAGCCTGACCCGGACATAATAATTATGCCGGCGGCAGGTTCGACGCTTCCCTGTCAGGGTATATAATAATAACAATGTGATAAAAACTGATGTTGCATTGCGGGTTATATAAAGAGTAATATATACTGAGGCAAAGCAGCTCAGAAGCAAATGATACAAAATTAAAGGCAAATGGGAAGACTGAATCAGTATTCCCAAAAGGTAGATTTATGACACGTGATACCGGAAAAAAAGAAATATATCTTGACCATGCCGCTACGACCGGCGTTAAGCAGGAGGTCCTCGAAGAGATGATGCCATATTTCTCTCTGCGATATGGTAATCCTTCTTCAATATATAAACTTGGGCGGGAAAGCAGGCAGGCCATTGATATGGCACGTGAAAGAACAGCCCTGGCTCTTGGCGTGTCACCTTCAGAAGTATTTTTCACCGGTTCAGGCACAGAGTCCCTGAACTGGGCTATTAAAGGGGCGGCTGAAGCAAATTCATCAAAAGGTAAACATATTATTACATCAAATATTGAACACCATGCAGTACTTCATACCTGTCTTTATCTGCAGAAAAAAGGATATGACGTAACCTTTCTTCCTGTTGATAGAAATGGCCTTTTAACAGCTGAACAGGTTTTTAAGGCGATCCGGAAAGATACCATATTGATAACAGTCATGACAGCAAATAATGAAATCGGCACGATACAGCCTGTTGCTGAAATAGGTGCTATTGCGAAGGAGCATGGGATACTTTTCCATACAGACGCGGTGCAGGCAATCGGTAATATCCCAATAAATCTGAAAACTCTGCCTGTCGATATGCTGTCATTATCGGCACATAAGTTTTATGGTCCTAAGGGAGCGGGTGTTTTATATTTGAGAAAAGGATCCAGGATCACAGATATCCTTCAGGGTGGCGGGCAGGAGAAGGGCAGGAGGCCGGGTACGGAAAATGTACCGGCTATAGCCGGGCTCGGGAAAGCTATTGAACTGGCCTCGCAAAATATCGAGAAATACAACGCTCATATGCTCAATTTGCGCAATAAACTGATTGATAAGGTGCTTGCTGCAATACCATATACAAGGTTAAACGGAGACAGGGAGAAACGTCTTCCGGGCAACGCCAATTTTTCATTTGAATTTATTGAAGGCGAATCACTGCTGTTGTTGCTTGACATGAAAGGTATTTCCGCCTCAAGCGGCTCTGCGTGCACATCCGGATCACTTGATCCTTCGCATGTGCTGCTTGCCATCGGACTTCCACATGAGATAGCACATGGTTCACTGAGAGTTACTTTTGGAGAGACAAACACAGAAGATGATATAGATGCTTTAACTGAAGCTCTGATATTCTCCGTAGGAAAGCTCAGGGAGATGTCTCCTCTGTATGAAAATGCGGCAAAGAATATTTAATGAACGAAAGGATTTTTTTTAATGTACAGTGATAAGGTAATGGACCATTTCATGAATCCAAGAAATGTAGGCGAAATCCCGGATGCCGACGGCGTTGGCCAGGTTGGTAATCCAAAATGCGGCGATATAATGAAGATGTATCTTAAAATAAATGACGGAATAATAGTTGACGCTAAATTCAAGACCTTTGGCTGTGGTGCAGCAGTAGCTACGAGCAGTATTTCAACCGAGTTGATTGTCGGAAAAACTGTTGAGGAAGCATTGAAAATTACCAACAAAGCAGTAGCCGATGCCCTTGACGGATTGCCTCCGGCAAAAATGCACTGTTCAAACCTCGCGGAAGAGGCCATAAGAGCGGCCATAGAAGATTACAGGAGCAAAAATCCAGGCAAATAAGTGATTCAGCGAAAACGCGATTTAACATTTAGCCCTGCAGCTGATATATACCTTTCAAATTCACTGAATTTCCAGTTCAGATACTGTGTTTCATGTGCATCTGAACCGAGCGACACTGTTTTGCCTCCCATTTCTCGGTATCTTATAAGGATATTGGTGTCAAAAGCGGGGGAGGGACGGCCGGGCTTTTCCCTGTATGAAGCAGTATTAATTTCCATTATATTCCCTTTAGAAATTAATTTATTAAATATGGAATCAAAAATGGAAGAATAATCTTCATATCTGATACTCACATCCTCATACGGGGCATACCTTGTTATGTAGTCAAAATGTCCCAGCGCATCGAATACATGATAGTAGTTCAGCATCTCATCTATAAGCATCAGGTATTCGCTGTAAACATCATGTTTTTCACGACCGTTATAAAGAGTTTGATTACTATATGGATCCATTCCTTTGATTATGTGTATGGAGGCAATAATAAAGTCAAACTGTTGTCCGGCAAGAGTATTGGCTGTTCTTTCTGCGACGTGCGGCTGTATTCCGGCTTCAAGACCGGCATATATCCTGATCCTGCCGCCATATTTTTTCCTGAGTCTTTCCATTTCAGAAAAGTATGCGTCGTAATCTATCTGGAAAGATGATTCATAACCCGGGTAATCATAGTCAAGGTGCTCTGTGAACACAACACCGTCCAGTCCTTTTTTTATCGCCTCAATAATGGCAGCTTCAGCAGGCATCCTGCTGTCAGTGGAGAATGTGGAATGAATGTGGGAGTCGATCATATTAATTGTACCTCGTTTATATCAGTCTTTGTCATAACTGTTCTTTTGTCTGTAACCGGCAAGGGGATTGCTTTCTACTGCTTCTTTTATTTGTTTTTCGTCCAGATGCGTATAGATTTCTGTGGTGGAAATACTCTCGTGCCCAAGAAGTTCCTGAAGCGTCCTTATATCGACCTTGCCGTATCTGTACATGAGTGTTGCGGCAGTATGCCGGAGTTTATGCGTTGAATACCTTGACGGATCAAGGCCGGCCTGCCTGATATATTTTTTTACTATATACTGTACCATATTTTTGCTGATCCTCTGACGCCGTTCACTGAGGAAGAGCGCCTGCCTGTCTTTTAATATGGCCGGCAGATTTGGTCCCGACAGGCCAGGAGTTTTTCCGCGAACTTTAAGATAGGCATCCAATGCTTCAGTACAGGCGCCATTCAGGTATACAGTTCTTTCTTTACCACCTTTACCAGTAACTGTCAGGACATTATCTCTGATACTCCTGATATTCATTCCGACAAGTTCAGAAAGCCTCAGGCCACAGTTTAGGAATATAGTAAGAATAGCATAATCACGCTCGGGATATTTTGATGATGTTTCACCGACAGATGAAAGCAGCGACTTGCTTTCCTCAACATTCAGATATCTTGGCAGCTTTTTAAGTATTTTTGGCGATTCAAGTTCAGCCGCAGGATTGGAATGTATTATTCCGGCTTTATTAGAAAGATAGTTGAAAAATGATTTCAGGCTGGCAACCTTACGGGCACGCGGACACGAAGTATTTCCGCGTTCTGATGTTACATAGGACATGTAGGCGTAAAGATCGCTCAGAGTTATGCTGTCAATGAAATCTGCGCCGATTTCTTTTATGGAGATCTCGTCAAATGGCAGTTCTTTTTTTACCAGGCCGCGCCGCAAGAGCATAAATCTGAGGAAAAGTCTGAGATCATAAAAGTATACCTGAACAGTATTAGCAGATTTACCTTTGATCGTAAATATGTAGTTCAGGAAATCCTGCAGCAGCGCAGGCATTTCATACTTAAAAATGATATTATCCAATTATAACGGCTCCGATCTCTGAAATAATGATTTTCCTCCACTCGATTAAACGAAATTTTTATTTCGTTTAATCGTATCATAAAATTTTCGGGTCTGCAAGCCTCTTCTCCCTTATTCTGTTATAATGATACAATATGAATAATAACACGAATAAACAGTTTGGTAAAAATAAAAATGCAATTATTTTTATACTTTTTTGGTTATTTGCCTCTATACTGGCCATACTTATTGCATTAAACATATTTGTCCCTGATTTCCCCGAGAAAATGCGTACAATATATTTGTCAGCTCTATCATGGCCGCATCAGGATAATACTGCGCCGGTGGCAGCTTCAGTATTTCATACTCCGGATACAGCCACTGACGGCGCCACATCGGATTTACTTTTTACTTCTGAAAACAAAGTTATTACAGCTTCTGCAGGATCATCAGCAGCATCACCTGAAAATGGAGCTTTGGATGACTTAATCACCACTCTTACATATAAAGCCCCGCCGTACGATCCCCTGTATCATTATTTCGGCGACGACATAATCACGAAAATCAAACGATCTGTTATTAAACCTCCCGAAACAACGCATCAGGCTTCTGATAATATTTTGTCTCAGCCTCAAATCAACCTTGGTTTACCGGAAAATTATACCAGAATTGACGGTATCAGTACCTTTAGAGGCAATAATTTCAGAAATTCGGCATCATACGGGTATGCAAAGGTTACTGAAGCCAGACTTGAGATCGTCTGGAGAAAGAATCTGGGTTATATCGACGAATGGACCGGTATAGGCTGGCCCGGTCAGGCAGTTATTGTCAGATGGGATGAATCTGTCAGAAAATTGATGGATCTGAACCCTTCCAAGGCAGGAGTAGCAGGCCTTAAAGAAGTCATTGCTGCTTCACTGGACGGAAACATCTATTTTCTTGATCTTGAAGACGGTATCGAAACAAGGCCTCCGATCATGACCGGAGCCCCCCACAAGGCAGGAGTTACGATTGACCCGAGAGGCTATCCGCTGCTTTACGCCGGACAGGGTATTGATACGGTACGAGGTGTTAACGTCCCCATAGGGTTCAGAATCTACAGCCTGATAGACCGTTCACTTTTATTCTTCCTGAATGGGCTTGATATTCATGCCTCCAGGTACTGGGGCGCATTTGACTCCTCGCCTGTTTTCGATACAGCCGCTGATACCCTGTTCCTGTGTGGTGAGAACGCGCTGTTTTATAAGATAAAGCTTAACTCACGTTTTAATACCTCGGATGGGGTTGTAGAGCTGGAACCACAAATCACAAGATATAAATACGACCTTCTGAAAGGCCTGCGCTCAGGTATAGAA
>JAQUNY010000105.1 GCA_028717405.1 Eubacteriales bacterium | reverse complement strand
AAATATTCAGCCCTGGCAAGCTGTGCCCTGATGTGCTGCACTATGCAGAAGTATAATACATAGAAGTATAATATATAGAAGTATAATACATAGAAGTATAATAAGACAGGGAGACCAGCCATGAAAATACGCGCTCTGAAAACCATGTTGCTGGCTGTTACAATAATGATAATGGCTGCAGCCGGCACATACTTGATATACTTAAACCAAGGAGAGAAAACAGACATGTCAACTCAGGAATCCAGCAGAAAAGCAGACACTTACCCGTTTCTTGCGGAAATCAACAATCTTGCAGATAGTATGAAAGAAAGGATCCTGTCTTCAGAAACAGACATAACCCCAGAAGGAACAGTATATTATGTCTCAAACAACGGCAAGGATTCAAATGACGGAAAATCCCTGAAAGACGCATGGTCGACCCTGAATAAAGTAACGGAGGCAGAGCTTGCCGCAGGCGACACTGTGCTCTTCGAGAGGGGGGGCATCTTTCGCGGAACACTGAAAGCAAAGGAAGGGGTCACCTATTCTGCATATGGCAGTGGAAGCAAGCCATGCCTGTACGGTTCTGATGAAAACGCAGCCGACAGCAAAAAATGGAAACTTACCGATATTCCGAATGTTTATGTATACGACCGCGTTTTTGATACCGACCCGGGTATTATAGTTTTCAATGACGGTGAGGCCCACGGCGTTAAAAAAATACTGACTGATGATCCCGCCATTATGCAGCATAGCCATAATGCCGGCACTGCAATAAGCAAAATACAGGATTTATCAAATGATTTTGAATTTACTCACAACAGCGGCGTCGGCGGCGATAAAAAATTATACCTTTATTATAAAAAAGGCAACCCGGCAAAAATGTATAAATCTATAGAAATTGGCTGCAGAGGGAACGTCATCTCAGTAGCAGGTGACAACGTTCATATCGACAATCTTTGCATAAAATATACAGGCTCCCACGGAATAGGCAGCGGCAGCAGAAACGGCCTGACAGTCACCAATTGTGAGCTGGGATGGATCGGGGGATCTATACTTGCCGTCAGAGACAGCGGAGTTGTTGCAAGATACGGTAATGCAATAGAAATCTACGGCAGCTGTAACGGATATTATGTGGACAGCTGTTACATTTACCAGATTTATGACGCGGGAATCACTCATCAGTTTTCCTCGGGGACGTCCGGAGATGTAATTATGAAAAACATCAGATATAAAAATAATCTGATTGAATACTGCACATGGTCCATCGAATATTATCTGGGTGCTCCCGCCGACGGGACCTCGCCTGAACGCATGATGTCGGATATAGTCATTGAAGGCAATATCTGCAGGTTCGCCGGTTTCGGCTGGGGAAATCAGAGAGCTGATACCCGTACTTACGCTCATATAAAAAGCTGGGATCATATGAACACTTCAGAAAATTTTGTGATAAGAAATAATGTTTTCGACAGAAGCAGCGCAATGCTTATACATATCAGTGCTTCTGATCAGAAAAGCCTGCCTGTGACAGAAAAAAACACATATATACAGATAATGGGCGGCAATTTCGGTAAATACGGCTCGAAGCTTTCGGAGAATGTCATTTATGACAGCAGAATAACTTCGCACATTAAAAACAATGTACGGGAACAGGATGCCGAAGTCAGATTCATATTTAAAAGCCGGGAGGACTATTTTGCACAGGACATAAGGACTATATGCGGTTCACCCGAAAATCTGACAAGCTGGATATACAGGCTTAACGATTCGGGTGTTTACGTCAGGGAAGCCGTTTTTGATACGGGCAAAAATGACGGCGAAGAAGTTACAATTGTTCAAATAACTGACATGCATTTCAATTATGTCAACGAAAGAGACATGGAAGAGGCAAATCCTTCAATAATGAGCACCATCGAGCACAGGACGTGGCTCAGGGGCGGTGCTTCTTATTTGTCCGCAATCAGGGCCATGGAGTACGCAAGCTATGCCGACCAGACAATAATAACCGGGGATACCCTGGACTACCTGTCATGGGGCGCTATGGAGCTTACTCAGAAGTATGTATGGGATATTGATCCCAACGCATTGATCAGCCTCGGCGGACATGATATTACCCGCAAAATGCAGGGCACGGTAATCGATCCTGCGTCACTGGAGTCAAGACAGGCTATCCTTCAGGATTTCTGGAGACATGACATTTTCTATACATCAAAGGTGCTCAAAGACAGGGTAATGGTAATACAGCTTGACAACGGTTGCGGCAAATACTGGGCTTCGCAGGCTGACATGCTGCTGGACGATATAAAAACAGCAAGAGAAAAAGGATATGTCATCCTGCTTTTCGAGCATGAACCAATATGCACACGCAATCCTGCCGACAAAGAGAATATCGCTGTAAGAAAGAATGACAAGGAAACTTTCAACTTTTACGAAACCGGTATAGGTGCTTATGGCTCAGCACTGGACGACTCCTTCAGAGTATACCAGCTTATTACGTCAAATGCAGATGTCATAAGGGGCATTTTCTGCGGGCACAGGCACAGCGATTTTTATTCAGAGGTCATGGCAACATATATAAATGAAGATGGAAGAATTGAAAACTCGACAATCCCACAATATGTCTTAACAGGTAACCCTTATGACGGGCATGCCGGCCATGTCCTGAAAATCACTGTAAAATAACAAATTTACTGATCCAGGGTCTGTTAAGGTATCAGCCTGGTACTGTATAGCCTGATGCTGCAAAAAGACAGATGCAGCCTGGTGCTGCTGCAATTATGTTCATGAACCCGGCGTTGGTGAGCCGGGTGCCGGCGAATAAGGCGTTGCCGCAGGTTCTTTCACAGGCGTTGTGATGCCGGGCTGTAAATCCGGTGATGTTCCGGGCATTGATAGCCCGGATGATATTCCAGGTTGAGGTGCATCAGGCGGCTTTAGCCCGGTGATTGACCCGTTGTTTGTTATAGAGCCTTTAACATCAAGCACTCCGCTGACCATTACGTCAATAGTCCCATTATTTACTGCATTTCCTGTGACTGTCAGTCTCACTCCCGATCTGACAGTCAATGTCGCTCCAGCCTGAACAGTAAGCCTGTTAACGGAAACTGATTCTTTAAGTTCAGTCCTGCCGTAAACTACTCCTTCACCGCCTGAAATCAGCATTCCTGATTGAATGCCTATAGCTTCTCTCCCGGATAATGCTCCGGTAATATTCAGCACAGCGCCCTCTCTTATATCAATTGATGAACCTGAGGGAACAGTAAGGTTAACGAGCTTGAGCGGCGCTGTTAAAACACATTTTCCATAGAGTATCCCACCTTTAATATACGCACCGCCTCTATGGTCATATCTGCCGATATTCCCGGTCATGTCGACAAGACAGCCCTCCTCAAGAAAAGCACCTCCAAAAGGCCCAGAAAAAACGCCGGCATTAATAATGGTCACTCCATTCCTCAGCCGCATACCACAGCCTTCAATTCCCCTGTAATTTCCTCCATTTATTGTAGTTGAAGTAAACTGTCCGGAATGTTCAAATGCGAACCTTCCACCAATGCAATAGCCATCTCCGTTTATGGTTAGAGTGCCGCCTTGCAGATAAACGACAGTCCCGCAGGTGTTTCTGTAATTATCAACATATGAATACTGCATCGTGAATCCATTCAAATCTATAATATGATTTCCTCCGGCGATAAGCGCTCCACATTCCAGGTCACATGCAGTGGAGGTCGTAAAAACAATGTCGCTCCCGAGCTTGATGCTGCTTCCTCCAGGGTTTTCCAGGGCTTTTCTGAATGCCTCGGTCCCGTATACAACCAGCGCTGAACTGCCGGCTTCTTTTTCGGGCGGCTTTTCTCCTCCCACCGGAGGGGCTGTTCTAAATCCTTCGACTCCGGATGAAGACCCTTCTCCGCCCGGCTGCCCATCCCACGAGGCATTTTCTTCCCCTGTCCCGGTCCCGCCATCGCTTTCGCCTGTTTCAGACAATGAGTTATTTAAGTTCTCATCTGAAATGGTAACAGCAGCAGTATATATTTCAGCACCTGCACCCTCCGCCTCTTCGTCCCCGTCTCCGTTTTCAACTCCGCCCCCATCGATCCCGGCTGATGCCCCGGTCTGTGTTTTTGCGGTACCTGGACTGACATTCCCGTCAACCGTGCTCTTGGCACTACATCCGGCAAGCAGCGCCAACGCTGTTATTGATGTGATTATTATAGTAACTGCCAATAAATTAAAAATCCAAATAATGCTATTTCTTTTTATATCCTTATTTACAGCCATCATTTTCATCGCTTCCATTTCTTATATTCTGATTAATAAGATCATTTTAAAATCAACCAGGCAAACAACTCTTACATGTTCGTCTCTAAAATGCTCACCTGGGTACTATACAACCGATATTGCTGATTTTAAATATTTTTGTGTAAAAAGACAGACTGCCATGCAAATCCAGCCAAATCAGCGCCAAGGCTGAAAATATATTCCCTAAATTTTTCCATGTTTTCCTCGATTCCAATATGTAATTTCATATCTGTATTAGCATCACTGATACATTATCATTAATGTTATATTGGAAATATTTCGATGTCAATAAAACAGGTGCCTGCATACAAAACAAATGCCCGCAAAATATTATACAGATACCTATCCATTATCCGGCTGTTTTACTGTTTTTAGTTCATCCCGTTTTTTTGTTTCTATTGACCCTGATCCAAGGTAAAAACATTGGGATTTCTTTCATATATCTCTCATATTCGCTGCCAAACCTGGCCAGCAAGAGTTTCTCTTCATAGCGCGACAATAAATAGAGAAAAATAATCGCTATAAACCATATAGAAGCAGCTACAAGAGAGATACTCATAACAAGTAATCCAAAATACAGCAATATTTCGCACAATTGCAGTATAATCATTTATAACAGGTTGATGAGATATCATACATACAAAGGCAGGTGCAAATATAAATGGATACAAATACTAATGTTACTGCAGATATGAAGATGAATGTTGATATAAATATAGAAAAACTCACAGCCAAAGACTATGATGAAGCACTCGGGCTGCTTAACCTTTCATTCCATGGCAACGGCAGCACCAGGCCTTCATTTGAAATAAGCCTTCCTAAAATGTGGAAGCGCGACGACATCCACATGGGAAGACATCTGGCATGCCGGGCAGAAGACGGCAAACTGTGCTCAATAGTCGGTATATATCCCCTTAAGACAAGGATAGGCAGGCACTCTTTCATGTTTTATACTGTTGGGAATGTGGCAACTCATCCTGATTACAGAAATATGGGACACATGAAATGCCTTATGTCGGCCGCTATAAAAGAGCTTGACAGACTGGCGGCGGATGCGGCACGTCTGGGAGGACTGCGGCAGCGTTACGAAAGATATGGATTTGAACCTGCAGGCACAAAATATACATACCAGCTGACTAAAAGAAATATTTTAAGTTTGAGTAATTATTTGCCGCGCCGGCTCAGCTTTGTGCCAATCAGCCCGGACAGCTTGGAATACCTGACTAAGGCACAGGAAATGTTTAATAAACAGGTCTTTTTTGTCGAGCGTGAATCCCCTGAAGACTTCTATCTGACCACAAAGGCATGGCTTATGGCCCCATGGGCAGCACTGGATGAAAACGAGAAAATGACAGGTTATATTGTCGCATCTGAAAACCGCAATATGCTGGCCGAAATATTTGCAGACAATGCAGATGATTTCATCACCATCCTCTTTTCCTGGGTAATTCAGAACAATCTTGATTCAGTCAGACTGGACCTTGCTCCCTGGGACCGGCAGTATTGCCGTCTGCTTGGACAAATATGTGAAAGTGTTTCCGTCTCCGCCGCAAGCAGTTTTTGTATAAAAAATTGGGCAGGCATAATAAATGCTCTTATCGAGATGAAATCCCGGATGGATGATCTGCCGGACGGCAGCTTTGTACTCGGCATTGAAGGCTATGGAAGCATCATAATGCAAGTTAGAGGAAACAAAGGGAGCTGTTCCCGCACAGACCGTGAAGCCGAGTTGACTCTCGGGCCTCTGGATGCCACAAGGCTTTTGCTTGGTCATATGCCTCCATGGACGGTTATAGACCTGTCAACTACCGATAAAGGCACCTTATTAAACAGCTGGCTTCCTGTGCCATTTTCGTGGAACGGACAGGACAG
>JAQUNY010000104.1 GCA_028717405.1 Eubacteriales bacterium | reverse complement strand
TTTGTACAAGACGCCATCAAACTTGTTAAAATTGTAAGCATCAACACTGATGATAGAAGTATAAATAACCTTTTTTTCATTTTCAACTCCCCTCGTGTGCTACTTTCTATTTACCTTACAATAATAGTCACGAAGATGCTGTTATAATACCTGCTCTAATCATATTGCACATCCTCACCGATAACAAGCTGTTTTCAGGAGGACAACGGTCGACAGGTTCATCGTTCTTCAGGCATTTTATAAAGTAAATTAATTCTTCCGCATAGGGATCACAACCAGCAAGATCGATGCTCTTCACACAAATGCCGTCAGACATGGCAGTCAGGACCGGAGCGATAGATTCATCATAAATCAGGTAGCCGTTTTCAAAATTTACTCTGAAGAAACGCTTCATATGCATATTCATTTCAACTGTCCAGTCACAATAGAGATTAATATACCGGTTGCCGTATAGCAGATTGGCGGATATAGAATCATAAATGGCATCATCACCCGAAACTGCGGGGTAAATAAACCTGTGGGCAGCAGCCGAAACAGCGTCAGGCAAGCCGTCCATCAGCCATTGGACTGCGTCTACGTCATGTATGAGCAGGTCAAGGTTGATACCGCCACTCAGATGGTCTTTGTAGAACCATCTGTCATATTGTGCCGGACGGCCGTCGCAACGGTTGAAAAAAGCAGAAGTTAAAGCTCCGAGAACATTATTGTCCATATACTCTTTAATTACTTCGTATGCTTTAAAAAACCTCATGGGATGAGCAATCATGAGGAGCTTGCCATTTTTCTGCGATGCATCGGCCATGAGCCTGCAATCTGCTTCATTGAGGGCCATAGGCTTTTCACAGACAACGGCATAACCTGCATCAAGGGCTTTAATACTATAATCTTTGTGCAGGAAGGTTGGGACACATACATCGACCATATCTATGGCCGATGATTCACATCTAAGCATTTCGTAATAATCAGTATAGGCCCTTATGCCCTGTGCTGTATACTTTGATAATAACAGTGGATCCTTATCACATACCGCATCAATTGAAATTTCAGGCACAGATGATTTTATTGTCTTGTATGTGCAGTAATGCTGGTCACCAATGCGCCCCAGACCTGCAATTGCTATTCTCATCTACAGTCAACTCCCTTCTTAAATATGACATTGAACACGGCTTTAAAATTTGTAATCTTGGTTTGAATATTGGCTATTGAGCATAAATTAATAACCAATTTCAGTAAATAATATACAAATTCTCTTTAGTGTTAACTATACATTCAACTTACAATATTGTGATAATTTAACATTAATTAAATCTCATGTGGCAACATGCCTGTTTTTACCGCCAAAGCAGCTGTGTCACCGGCAGCACATCCAAGGGTTACCGCATTGCCGGTAACCCTGTAGCTGGAATGGGCATAAAAATCACCGCTTATGCATCTTCCCGCCATCAGAAGCCCGTCAACATCCTTTGCAATTAGCGCTCTAAGTGGTATGTCATAAGGTTTAACCACCAAACCATGTTTCATATATGCCTTACCACCAGAACCATCAAGTGAGTGGACATCTATTCCAAGGTAACTTTACACACACTGTCATCATGTGAAAAACCATTTGTAATATCGTCTAATGTTACACTATATCTACCATGTATCCTTCTGCCTTCGCGCACACCAATCATAGGCGCAGTATAAATAATTCCCGCATTTTCCCATATACCCCCCAGACCTCTCAACGCCTTGATCATTTTATGCAACTCAGTCCTTGCCTCTATTGTTGCCTCAGTCAGATGGCCGGCATTAATGCCGGAATATCCGTATTCATGGTTTAGCATTACAATAAACAAGTCTCCTCTGACATGAAATAATGAGGGGGCAGTATAAGATGGCTCAACTCCAGCCCTTCGCAACTCTTCAAGAAAATTTTGTTTAGCCGTTCTGTCCTCAAGGTAAGGCAATGAATTATCAAACGCCCTGACAGACTCCGGATCAACCCCCCCAATGATTGCTATAAGGCTCATTGGCTGCATCTCACCTGTAACAGGTTTCCCGATATCAAATCCGCATCCTGCCGCTGCGCATAGATCACCATCTCCTGTGCAGTCAATATACACTTTAGCTTTCCACTGCTGCCTTCCTGATTTTGACTCTGTGGTGATACACGAAATCCTTTTATTATCATCCAAACCACTTTTCCGCGCGCCAGTCACCATTGTATACAGCCTTATACCGACTCCTGCTTCAACGCACATTTCTTCCAGGAGTAACTTCACCTCTTCGGGGTCGCAAATGAAGGCTTTTGCCCTTGCTTTCCTTCCTGCGCCTCTTTGTTCCAGCTTTTCAATAATTTCTTTCATAATACCGGGTTTATTATCACAATCAAGTATCCAGCTCATCAGTCCGGATGTCCAGATGCCTCCCAGACATCCCTGCATTTCTATAAGCCTCGTCCTGACTCCCGCCCTTGCGGCGGCAATTGCTGCCGCAACTCCTGCAGGCCCGCCGCCGCAGACTATAACATCGGTATCTTCATATATATTATCTTTTATATTATCTTTCAATTTTCACACTCCCAATAAGTACTATATATCCGGGTTATCAAGGAATAAGTTAACCTGTTAAGTCTGCTTGATGCTCATCTGCTCCAGCCGTATTGATCATTTTCTTTGAAGTCCGATTTTATCAAATGGTATGGCGGTATAATCTTTCAGTTTTTTGAAAACCGCAGAACCGGGTTTCAGGTTATAGTTGCCTTTTGACATATTTTTAAATCCTGGATCTTCATAAGATATATAATTATTATCAAGTCCGGTGACGGTCAGCCTGCCTATGTCTGAAATGTTAAACGCCTTTTGTGTTCCGATTATTACATTGTTTTCATAACAGTTATAAGCCGGTGAACGCAGATATTCTTCAAGCCGGTTCCTTGCATATCCCTCCTTGCAGCGTTCTGTGACATGCTGTGACAACTTCATGATATAGTCAGTATACGCCGGATACCTGGCAGTAAATGTCTCTTCATTTATTTCTTTCATATTATTCAGCATCCTCACAGAAATCGGCTCCCATCTGACACTCAATGAGCTTTTCGGATCGTAATAATTTATTGAATCACTGAAGGCATATTTACCCGCATTTATGCTGATATTGTTATAAAAGACATTTTCACGGCCGTTATGTGTGAAAAACGATATTCCTTTGCTGCCCGCAACGATATTGCCATATGCATAATCACCGCTTGAACAGTCGTCAAAATAAACGCCAATATTTGCTATAGTAATATCATGCATGTAATTGTACCGCACATGATTGCCCCTTGAAGAAGGATCTCCCCCGCTTGCATATATCATTCCCGCATCTTTTGTATTATATGGACCGCCGTCAAGTTCATTGTATTCTATTACACATTCATTGCATTTATATAAGAATATGCAGCTGCCACTTACATAATTGTGTGACACTATAGTCCCAACGCCACTAATCCAGATTCCGTACTTGATCATGGGATCTTTAAGGATGCAGTTTTGTATAAAGTTATTATCCGGAGTAAGCGTACTCCTGCCGGTACTGGTTAAATTAACGGCAGCTTCATCTGATTTTGATAATGTGGAGAATATTATGCCATTCTTATATCCTCCCTTTACATAAAAGTTATTTGACACTGTATTGGTTATTTCGCAGTTCTGCAGCATATTCCTGCTTCCTGTGTTGATTGATACTGCTTTACCCAGTGTTGCTTCAAATTTTATTCCGTTGATTATTACATTTTCTGTATTATTTAAATTTAAAATATTATATGATGATGTCACAAATGTTACTTTGGATTTGCTTATATCTCCTACGGGCCAAATATATAATTTACCTTCATTGCGATCCAGATACCATTCACCTGGAGTATCGAGTTCTTCAAAGACATTCAGGAAATAATAAGAGTTATCTTTCAGGTATCTTGCTCCATATTGGCTTTTTCCGGATGAATTAAGACTATTCCTTTCATTGTTAATATTTACTTTATAGTAAGATTTCTCCCATTCAGCATATACTGCTCCAAAGATCCATACATCATTCGACTCATCCCAGGAGAGAGAATGGCTGTCAGATATCTCAATCTCCCAGCCGTTACTCTTCGATGAATTATCTTTATAAAACTCACTGATAGAATTTGTCACCCCGCCAACTTCCAATACCCGGCCCATCACTATCTCATCTTCTCCTTTATTGGGGTACCTGGCAAGTGTCTGACGGCTGCCGTCTATTATCAGCATAGGTGATCCGCCGGCGGATATGGAACCATAATACTTTATACCCAGAGCCTTAAGGTCAACAACAAAAACATTGCCGTGCGATTTTTCGGGCAATCTTGTAAGTGCTGTCTCATCGTTTGCTTTCTCAAAACTTGATACAGGGATATCTACTCCGCCTGATATTACAACATCCTCATCTTTATATGCGCTGATGAAAAGCGGTGAATTTATCGTACCGGAGCATTCCGCGCCTATCTCTATTGTGTTTTTTACATTATAGTTCCCGCCGCGCAGCCAAATGACCGCGCCTTTTTTATATGATGCTTTAGAAATTGCTCTTTGTATACTATTTAAAGGATTTCCAAATGAACCGTCACCTTCGGTATTTCCATGCGGCGATACATAGAATTGTGTAACCATGCCTGCTTTAAAATTATTTATATTTAATTGCTTGATTATTGTGACTTCTTCCGGTAATTCCGAAACCGCTTTGATGAATTGCTCCTTTACTCCGCCATTGTCAATATGCGCTGCATCTAAAGGGCCGTAACTCCGGGGAAGATTAAAATTAAGCATTTCCTCAATATTGATTGAACCATCTTTTTTATTCATACACGCACCTGCCGGCATCATTACTGCTATTATTAAAGTAAAAGTCATAATTTTCAATAATGTTATTTTCATATAGAACTTCAACCCGCATTATATTAATATCAACAAGAAAAGGATTCTATTTTCATCCATGACTCCGTAAACTGGGCCAGCGTTTTCTGCACTACGCCGTATGTTATGAAATCTGCCGGCTTCATACCGTCAGGTTCATAGGCCCGTACAAATTCCGGTATTTCCAACAACTTTTTAATCACTTTCTTGTCAATCGATTCGTTTATCATTTGCCGATAGGGTCTTGCCACATCATTTAGCATATTCTGTATCTTCGGATGAATAGACATAGACATGACGCCGCCTGCAAGCGAAGTGGCGTGATAGCTTCCGCGCATACCCGCCGGCATGAGTATTGCATCGATATTATTGTTCCTGTAATATTCATACAACCGTTTAATAATAGCCGTTCCACATTGTACTATGTCAAATTCCGGTATGTCCATTTTCCCATCATGTACTACATCCCTTATGTAGTCATCAATCCTGCCGACCATAACCACAGAAAAGCATCTGCCTGCCTGATTTCCCCTGCTATGAGCACGCTTTTTCCCTTTAATGTACCGCCGTGCCGTTTCGAAAACCTGCGGAACTGTAAAGCTGACTGTTGCAGTCACTGTTATACCCTCAGAAATACATTCTTCTAATACATCAAGGCCGGCATAAGTAACCGGCAGCTTCACAGCTATGTTTGGTGCCCATGTATGTAAACGTCTGGCCATATCCAGCATAAATCCGCGGTTTCCTGCCTGCCTTGGGTCAACCTGGGCGCATACATATCCCTGCATGCCTTCTGTCCTGTCATAAACAGGTCTGAACATAGCTGCTATTTTACAAGTTATTCTGCGGATTATTTCCTCTGTCCGCTCCGGTGAAGGCGGGTTTTCTAATAAATTGCGCAATTCGAAAGCCCAGCCCTCCTCTTTAGCATAAAGTGAATCAGCAATAAGAACCGGGTTGGTTGTCACTCCCTGAGCACCATGTTTAAGCGCATTCTCCAATTCCTTCATCCGCGCCGAATCATTCCACCATACACTACAGCTTTCATTAGCCAGCCATAATAAATAATCATTCATACTGTCATCGACCCGTCCCATGTATGTACATTTTCTTTTTTGATTTCTTCATCGTCAAACCAGCGCGCGGTAACAACTTTTGATTCGGTAAAGAAGCAGATGGCATCCTTCCCGTGGCAGTGCAGATCTCCGAAAAACGACATCTTATGGCCGGCAAACGGAAAAATCCCCATAGGAACAGGTATGCCTACATTCACGCCAACCATGCCGCCATGTGTCCGGCTGACGAATTCACGCGCATAAAACCCGCTCTGTGTAAATATCACTGA
>JAQUNY010000103.1 GCA_028717405.1 Eubacteriales bacterium | reverse complement strand
GATGCGGGTGCGAGCGGATTATTTTACTGGAGATACAGGGTATCAGAAGACGGAGGCGTTTCATGGGGGGCGTGGAGTGAGAATTTCACGGAATATTCCGGGGAAGTAGAGCTGGAAGGGACAGGTCCCTGGATGGTACATTCTGATATATTGAATCGCGCCGGGACGCATGGCGATGTATATTCCGGTGAATATTTGAAGGAAGATAAAAAAGCAAGTATATCAAACCTGCAAATCATAAGCATTGCTGATCCCAGATGGATAAAATATTACAGAGAAATAAGATACAAAGATACGGAGATATATTGCAGGAGGCAGCCATATGACCTTATGTCAGGGCTTCCAGACGGGATGTCACGTCCTGAAGGCTCTCTTTTTCCGATATCGAGAAACCGTGATTATAATGGGATAGCTTTGGGGTATAAGCTTGAATTTGATATAGATACTGAGGGCTTGCAGGATCCGGAGGATGTTTTATATGTAGACACCTGTTTTTACGCACTTGACAGGAAAGGCGGACTGCATGAAGCTGATGTATATGCCAAAAATGAATACGGGAGATATGTGAATCTTTATGAAACCTGGTTTTGCGGATCTTCAGGGAGAGTGACACTGGTAAATGAAAGGTTTGCGGGGCAATACAGGGATGCGCCGGATAATATAAAAATGAATACATGGCGCTTCAGTTATTATTTGCCGGGTAATGCGGTGGTGACAGATAAGGGCGAATCGTTTGACCCGATAAACAGCAAAAGTCATGATTATAAGCTCCTTGTCGCATTTAGCATTTATACGCTCACCGATGAGGGGAAAAAAATATATTATATGGAAGCAGGAGAAGAGGAACAACAAACAGAATGGATACCCGTGTTTTGGTATAATTTGTATGAATCTGTGTTTAATGATATTGTGGCCCATCGTGTATCAGGATAACGGGAAACTGATGCTGCAGGAAGACAGGGGCAAGACAGGGGACGGTTCTGTGTCTTAAGACAGGGGACGGTTCTGTGTCTTATCAACCACAGCTCAAAGCAGATGAAACAACCCCCGTCTTATCCAGCAAGACACAGAACCGTCCCCTGTCTTATCAACATAATTTAAGCAAGACACAGAACCGTCCCCTGTCTTACCCTGTCTTTTCTTTGGATATTGCATATTCTGAGGCTTGTGAATATAATATAGTGAATATATCCGTATTTACTGATAATTATCTAATTGGCAGCAGAGTCAGTATTTTTGGTTACAATAATTTAACGGCAGGTGAGTGGAATGGCAGGAATAAAGGTAAGGGAAAAATTAAGGGCGGGGATCCTCGGAGCAACGGGCTTTGTTGGACAAAGGTTTGTAACTCTGCTTCAGGGGCATCCATGGTTTGAAATTACAGAGGTTGCCGCAAGCAGCCGTTCTGCAGGTAAAACTTATGCTGAAGCGGTTAACGGGAGATGGAAGCTGAAAGCGGATATACCGGAGTCTGTTTCGAATATGGTTGTACGGGATGTGGCAGATATAAAGGATATCTGTGAGAATTCTGATTTTGTATTTTGCGCCGTCGATATGAACAAAGATGAGATAAGACGTCTTGAAGAGGAATATGCAAAAAATGAAGTGCCTGTGATTTCCAATAATTCAGCTCACAGGTATACTTCAGATGTGCCCATGGTAATTCCGGAAATCAATCCGGAGCATATCGCGGTTATAGAAAACCAGAAAAAAAGGCTTGGAACAAAAAGAGGCTTTATTGCCGTTAAGCCTAATTGTTCCATCCAAAGCTATGTCCCGGCTATACATCCGCTTATGGAGTATGGGCCTGTCAGATTGTCAGTATGTACATATCAGGCAATTTCCGGAAGTGGTAAAGTGTTTTCTGACTGGCCTGAAATCATAGACAATGTGATCCCGTATATTGGAGGAGAGGAAGAAAAAAGTGAGAAAGAACCGCTGAAGATATGGGGAGTACTCTCTGACGGGATAATAGTGAATGCCGTTTTGCCTGTAATATCTTCACAATGTGTCAGAGTGCCGGTATCGGACGGCCATTTGGCTGCCGTTTCCGTTTCTTTTAAGAAGAAACCTTCAAAAGAAGAAATAATAAAGAAATGGGAATCGTTTGAGACAATACCGCAAAAAAAGGGCTTGCCATCTGCACCAAAGCCCTTCATTAAGTATTTTGACGAGCCTGACAGACCACAGACTATAAAAGACAGAGACTTTGGGAATGGAATGGGGATAACGGCAGGGAGGCTGAGAGAGGATAATATTTTTGATTATAAATTTATATGCCTTTCACACAATACTATAAGGGGAGCCGCAGGCGGAGGGATTCTGACAGCCGAGTTACTCGTCAGCGAAGGATACATTTGAACAAAGTATATTTTAAATAGCATAATAAGATGACAGCAGCAATGAAAAGGAACAAAAAGAGATGATGTTCGCTGAGATGATGTTTATAAAAATTACACTATTTTTATCATAAATATCAGGATATTGTTTGACATCTGCAAAAACGGTAATATAGTATAGTAGTATAGATAAAATTTATTGGTTTTATTATATAAAAAAATTTTTGAATTTCGAGGAATAATTATAATAATTATATAGTAAATCTAATGAATTAATAAGAATTATGGGTATATTAGTCATTATATGTATTTAGAAACTGCTTTAATCAACTCTCGGTCGAAGGAATTTGGGGACAGGAGCAATTGCGGACAGGTACTAAAATAAAGCGGACAGGTACTAAAATAAAGCTGACAGGCACTAAAATAAAGCGAACAGGAATTACGATAAAGCGGACAGGCACTACGATAAAGCGGACAGGCATTACAATAAAAGGGAGGAAGTAAAAATGGCAAAACTAAATGTTATAGAAGGAATTGGTGAAGCGTATGAAGTTAAGCTTCAGGAAGTTGGCATAAAATCAATTGAAGCTTTACTTGATGCATGTGTCACTAAAAAAGGAAGGACTGCCCTTGCCGAAAAAAGCGGGATCTCCGAAAAGCTGATCCTGAAGTGGGCCAACCATGCAGACCTTTCGAGGGTGAAAGGAATAGGCGGGGAATACTCCGAGCTCCTGGAAGCCGCAGGTGTTGACACTGTTCCTGAATTGGCAAACAGAAACGCCGCAAATCTTTACAAGAAGATGCAGGAAGTGAATGAGAAGAAAGAGCTCGTAAGAAAGCTCCCCACACAAGAGCAATTGGAAGACTGGATCAAACAGGCTTCGCAGCTCCCGCGCAAACTCGAGTACTAAGACCGGCGACTTGTTTTACGCCGGGATATCAAAGCAAAAAGGGTGACGCATAGAACTTGCCCTAAGGGTGATGCATAGAACTGGCTATAAGGGTGACATGTAGAACCTGCTCTTAAGTCTGATGATTTTTAGAATTTATGGGAAACATAAGGCAAAACATATTATACCGGTATCATGCATAACATATTGATGTATGAATGCCGGTATAATGCCGTTTATCTGAAAATCAAAAACATTGTCAACACTGTTGATAATGTTTAAGTTATAATGTTATGATGTTATTCAGATTACATCTTCAAAAAAACAACGAAAGGACCGGCTGTAAGCGAAGTCGGAATTACAAAATGATTCAGGCAAAAACAGTTAGTTCAAAATTGATCGACGAATATGGCAAAGTCCCTCATATGGGTTCATTTGACCTTATTGTAGCCGGAGGAGGCGTCGCCGGTGTTGCAACGGCGCTTGCCGCAAGGAGGGCCGGAAGGTCTGTGCTGCTGATAGAAAAAAGCATGATGCTCGGCGGATTGGCAACGCTGGGGCTGGTCAATCTTTTTGTACCGATGTGCAACGGGCGCGGCAAGCAAATCATTTTCGGCATGGCTGAAGAGCTGCTCAGGCTTTCCGCTAAATACAGCTATGACACCATCCCGGACGAGTGGAAAGACGGGGAGCCTTCAGAACCGACTGAAAAGAGATATATAAACAGGTTTTCACCGAATATATTTGCCCTCACACTGCTTGAATCGCTTGTTGAGGAAGGCGTCGAGCTGCTCTTTGATTCAGTAGTATCCAAACCGGTCATGGAAGGCACCCGCTGCAAAGGATTGATCGTTGAAAATAAATCCGGAAGAGAATACTATGAAGGCAAAATAACAGCCGACATGACCGGCGATTCAGACATACTTTTCAGAGCGGGTATACCTACCATGCAGGGCAGGAATTATTTCATTTATTCAACAAAGGCAATTACAATTGAAAGCTGTAAAAAAGCTGCCGAATCAGGAAAAATCAATGCTGCCTTTACAGGAAGATCCGGAGGAGGCGCCAATCTCTACGGCAAAAATCATCCCGAAGGAATGAAGTTTTTTAAGGGTACAGATGCGCAGGATGTAACAGAATTTTTGATTAAGAACCAGATCAGGCTTCTGGAAAACATAAAAAAAGAAGACCGCTTTTCCAGAGATATAGTGACCCTTCCAGGCATGATGCAGTACAGGACGACCCGCTGCTTACAGGGAGATTATATTTTGAAAGAAGAAGACAGATATGTGCATTTTGACGATTCAATAAGCGCCATATGTGACTTCGAGAGACGTGACTTTCTATATGAAGTACCCTTGAGATGCCTGTGCAGAAAGGGATTTGACAACATTATCACCGCGGGGAGATCAGCCTCCGGTATTGGATATGGCTGGGACCTGCTGAGGGTCATACCTCCGGCAATCGTTACAGGCCAGGCAGCCGGGATTGCCGCTTCACTGGCAATAGAGTCGGGCAAGCCAGTGTCTGATGTTGATATAAAAACTCTTCAGTCAGATTTATCGGCTGCAGGTATAATGGTGCATTTCCCGGATGAACTGATCCCTGAAGGCGCTCCCATAGGCGGGACCGAAGCTTCGGGAAGCAATAAGAGCCTTGTAAGGAAGCTTGGCGACGAAACACCGGAAATTGGAGAAAAGGTCGACATAGGGCATATTTAGCTCAAAATAACATCATGCATGAAATTATATAAGTTTTATGAGATTAATTTTTATGCATGTAATTTGATAACAGGAAAGGATGATATCATGTCAGTAAAAAAAATACCGATAGGACTTGAATTGTATTCTGTAAGGAAGACGCTCGCGCAGGATCTTGAAGGCACTTTGGAAAAGGTCAGGGGCTTCGGATATGATGCTGTCGAATTTGCCGGAGCGCCTCAATATGAAGCGGCCAGGGTAGCTAAAGCGCTTGCGGATACAGGGTTGTACTGCTCAAGCGCCCATGTGTCCTACAATTCTCTGCTCGGTTCAGAAGAGAGCTTTAACACAACTGTAGAGTATAACAGCGTTATAGGAAATAAATATCTTGTAATATCGAGCATGCCCCACAATATGCTTGAAACCTCTGATGCGCTCAAACAAACTGCAGAGAAGATGAATGCCCTTGTCGAAAAACTCTCAAAATACGGTATGTTCACCGGATACCATAACCATAATTTTGAGTTCACCGAAGTCCCCGGGACAGGCAAGACCATATGGAGCTTTTTACGCGAAAACACAGCTGAAAACTTTCTGATGCAGATCGACACAGGCAACGCACTTAAAGGCGGAGCAGACCTGAACAGCGAAATTTCGAAGGCTGCCGGACGTTCACAGATAGTTCATATTAAGCCATATTCGTATAAAAACGAGTTTGCTACAATGATCGGTGATCCTGATGATGCGAATGATTATGAGTTCATCATGAAATTCTGCAGGGAAAAAGGCGGAACATTCATATACATTATTGAATATGAGTGCGAGACCCTTTACACCGACATGAAGGGTGTTGAGCTTTGTATCAGCGCGCTCAAAAATAAATTCGGGCATCTTCTCTGATACAGGAAAGAAGCTCAATTTAAAACAAAGATTAAATCAGTATCAGAAGAAATCTGATATTTTCACAGAAGAATCGATATACCTGCTCAGTAAATCTTCGTATGAGCTTCTGCCGGCCACGCCTGCTGCCCGGTAAATCGCCGATGCTCGGTAATGAATGGTCCCGGGCGAAACAAAAAGCTCATCTGCGAGGGTTTCATAGGATTTGCCACCGGCTATACCGTCGATGATTTTCATGTCGAGGGCGTCACAGCGCCTGAGACATCCTTCTATCATGACGATTTCCTTCATGTGGGGATCTGAGAAGAATTTTTCCTTCAATGTGCTTACCGGGCGTATCCTTTGCAGCGGGGGTATCATGGGAGCAGAATCTGCGGTGCTTCCTCTTATAAGCATTTCGTCCTTCACAACGATCCTCATTGATACGACAGAAGGATTTTTTATAAGATAGTTCCAG
>JAQUNY010000102.1:1413-6348 GCA_028717405.1 Eubacteriales bacterium | reverse complement strand
AGCGCGCAGGGCTTCGGCAAAGGGATAGCAGACGAAATGGCTGCAGAAGGCGCCTATATGGTAATAGCCGATATCAACTATGAGGCCGCAGCACAGAATGCCGCATCACTTACGGCAGCCTGCGGCAAGGGCAAAGCCATGGCAGTCAGAGTAGATGTGAGCGATGAAAACCAGGTAAAGACAATGATTTCGGATACTATTTTAGAATATGGCGGACTGGATATATTTGTAAGCAATGCCGGCATTCTCAGGGCAGGAGGGCTTGAGGAAATGGATCTTGCCGGATTTGAGCTTGTTACAAAAATAAACTATACCGCATATTTTCTTTGCGCGAAGTTTGCGTCTGTACCTATGAAGATACAGCACAGGTTTATGCAGGATTACTATATGGATATAATACAGATAAACTCCAAATCGGGGCTGGAGGGCAGCAACAGGAATTTCGCCTACGCGGGAGGCAAATTCGGAGGAATAGGTCTTACGCAAAGCTTTGCGCTTGAACTTGTCGAATACGGGATCAAGGTCAACGCCATATGTCCCGGGAACCTCCTGGACGGCCCATTATGGTCAGATCCGGTGAAGGGACTGTTTGTGCAGTACCTGCGCGCGGGCAAGGTGCCGGGAGCGAAAACTGTTGATGATGTGAGAAAATTTTACGAAAGCAAAGTCCCGATGAGAAGAGGCTGCGAAATCAAGGATGTTGCAAGGGCAATCATTTATGTTATAGAGCAGGAGTATGAGACGGGGCAGGCTGTGCCGGTCACCGGAGGGCAGAATATGCTGCACGCCTGAAAAAAGAAGGGCCTGCGGCGGCGAAAGGCCTGACAGAGATGGCGGGAAGGGATAACAGCGGTATGGAGTTGATACTGAATCCGGACTCTATCAAAATGAACCGGGACCATGAAATATTCAGCAAGCCTGTGAAATATGCCTTAATATTTGCAATAACGGTCATGTTATTTTCATGCTCATTTTTTGCCGGCTGCAGCATTCAGGATCCTGAAAACATATCAGGTATTTCGGACGGGAACGGGTCACAGGTCAGCGGGGAAGAAACAGTGGCGGAGAGCAGCGCTGAAGAAACCATGACGCAGGAGGAGCCGACGGATGACTCTGACGAAAATGAAGAGGGATCATTCAGGCTTTTTGTGCATTATATCAATGTAGGAGACGGTGAATGCATATTGATAAAACCCGCAGGTGGTCCGGTGATGCTGATTGGTGCAGGAAGCGATTCAAGTGAACAGGTTGTGATCAATTATCTTAAAAATGAGGGAATAGAAAAAATCGACTACCTGGTGCTGACGACGCCGAGGCCGGATATCATAGGCGGCGCGGACGCTCTGCTGTATTCCTTTGATGTAGGGGAGATATATGCACCGGCTGTCGGTAATGACGATGCCTCGTTTGATGATTTATTTGCAGCCCTGAGGGACAAAGATAAGAAACCGGTTTTTATAAAAGCCGGAACTGAAATTGACATGGGGCCTGAAATCACTGCGGATGTGATTGCACCTTTCAGCAGAAAATACGATAATCTTGGAAATTATTCAATTGTCATTTATCTGAAGTATAATCTGCGATCCTTTATTTTTACCGGTGATTCAGAGTGGCAGCTGCAGAGAGAAATTTTGAGCAAAGGCATATATCCTGATGCCGATCTGATCAAGATAAGCGGTAAAGCGGGAATCAATTCGCTGGCGCCGGAGTTTTTGGATGCTGTTACACCAGATGCCGCAGTCATAAGCTTAAGAAGGTCTGATGATGGCAGGCTCCCTTCCGGTGATGTTATAAAAAACCTTGAGGAAAGAAATGTACGGATCCTGAGGACTGATCAACAGGGCCATATCATAGCTGCTTCAGACGGGCAGGTAATCAGATATAACGTTGACGGGATCGAAGGGGAGGATAACTGGTGGGACTATTGACCGACAATTTACTCGTCCTTCCCGCCCTTTGAAAACGCATCAATAAATCCTTTAACAACATTTATGACAGTCATCAGTATGCCTATGATCTTCATCAACCCGGAAGAAGAATCACCGTCGTCTGATTCACCCGAACCGGTTATGGCACTTCCTATACTGCTTACTGTGCCACCGATGGCATCCACATTTTCCTTTACCGATACGGCGACGGCATTTATACTGTTTACTGCCTCAGGCAGTGCTTTGATTGTTTCGCTTATATTAGCGCTGTTGTCGCCTATGATCTTATTTATGCCTGATATCAGCCTTATGAGACGAATGCAGACGATAATAAGAAACACTGCCAGTGCCGCTATGAGAGCGCCAAAAATAAAATAAAAAACCTCAACAGGTATGTACATTGAACATAGCCTCCTTATTCAGCCAAAATACTTCCGTGACTGGAATATTAATATGCAGCGGTGAGCTGTAAGCTTTATTTTGCCGTTTCACCGGCGGCCTTCTCAGTTTTGGCGGCAGTATCTGCACATTTTTCTTTTGATTTTACAGCCTTTGCTTTTGCAGCAAGTTTTTCTTTAGTGGTCTCAAGGCTGTGCTTGACTTCACCGGCAGCTTTCTTTGCGTTTTCTGATATCTTTCCCCTTGTATTTTTGCCTGAATCAGGGGCGAGAAGCATTCCGGCGGCAACTCCTGCGGCAATTCCAAGGCCTGCGCCCAATGCTACCTTGCCGGCAGTTTTCTTTTTAACCGGCGGTTTTTTTGCTTTCTGCATTTTATCAAGGATATCTTTTACGTTCATTTTAATTCCTCCATTTAGTATAATGTGTCGGCAATCATTTAAGTTATCCTGCGATTATGCTGTGCCGCATTTCCATTATACTATGAATACCGGCATCATACAAAGTAAATCGCCGGGTTGTGCGTTTATCTTATGATAATCTTATGATAATGCTTATGATAATGTCACCCTGTCAATTATCGCGAGAAAATGTCACCCCTGATTTAAAATATAGACATGGATAGGAGAATCACATTGTCACAGAAGAAACTGAGGCAGGAGGAATTTGCATGCCGGGGAATTTGCATTTGGCATTTATTTGTGTCCTGATTGCGTTGTATCCTGATTGTTTATATATGGTGATTATGCCGGAAGGTCAATCTGAGGAGGAAACCGGCAAGCCGAAATAAAGGCAGTATTCCCATTAGATGGCTGTTGATATGTATAAGTAAAATAAAAACAGCTCAGGCCCAATATAATAGCTGATAGCGTCTCATGTATATGTAAAGATGATGCGTTATATTGAAATAGAGACTGCATTAAAGTATAATAAAAGCGCTGATTTTACTGAGTTTTGGCTGTGCTGGGCGGGGAGGCAGCGGCACCCTGTACCCGCAATCCGCTATAGCGGGGCTGAAAACCCGGATGAGGCATATCTGTTCAGGAGGGCTCATTTTCAAGCGGTTATGATGGCCGGGCCCTGCGCAACAGGATACTGTGAACCCCGTCAGGTCCGGAAGGAAGCAGCGGTAAGCGGTTCATTCTGTGTGCCGCGGGAGTTCCTGGCCGGAGCAGGCTGTCTGTGAAGCGACCTTAGCGGCATGTGACGAATCCGGGCGCACAGCCAATTTATTTATAGTAAAATTAAGTTTTGCAGCGACCAATTAATAATTGTTAATGGAAAGTGCCATGTCATATTTGGCTTTATACAGAAAATGGAGGCCTCTTGTTTTTGACGAAGTAACAGAGCAGGAGCATGTGACGGTCACATTGAAAAACAGTGTTATTGCCGGACGTGTTTCGCATGCCTACCTTTTTTGTGGGACCAGAGGAACAGGAAAAACAACTGTTGCGCGAATATTTGCCAGGGCGATAAACTGCACGGCCTCTGAAGGCGGTAATCCCTGTAACAAGTGCGAATCATGCATGGATATATTATCAGGCAGAACAGTTGATGTTATTGAGATAGATGCCGCATCCAACAACAGCGTCGACAACATCAGGGGGGTAAGGGACGTGGTTGCCTACGCACCCTCTATTTCAAAGTATAAGGTCTACATTATAGATGAAGTCCATATGCTTTCATCCGGAGCATTCAACGCACTGCTTAAAACACTTGAAGAACCGCCGCCCCATGTGGTATTTTTTCTTGCTACTACAGAGCCCCACAAGCTTCCGGCCACAATATTATCGAGATGCCAGCGCTTTGATTTTAAAAGAATAACAACAGAAGGAATAAAAAACAGATTAAATGAGATAGCAAAGGCTGACAGAGCTTTGCTGGATGAAGACGCGGCAAGACTGATAGCCATCCTTGCAGACGGGGCTATGAGGGATGCCCTGAGTCTGCTTGACCAGTGTATGGTCAGTGCGGGATACGATGCCGCAGGACCCGGCAGCGAGTTTGAAGCCACTGATCAGGTTGCCTCAAAACAGGCATCCGGGATAACCGCTCAGACCGTACGCGATGTTGCAGGAATAGCAGATGACAAACTGATTTCCGACATGGCTGAAGCGGCGCTCAACAGAGATATAAGTGGTATCACACGGCTGACGGACAGTATCCTGATGCAGGGAGCTGAAATATCAAAATTTATTTCGAATCTGATAATGTATTACAGGAATATGCTGGTTTGCAGGCTGACTGAAGATGATTCTCTTATTGCAGGGATGACGGCTGAAAGCATATGCAGGCTGAAGAAACAGGCATCACTGATGGGAACTGAAAAAATCATGCAGGCCATCAGGAAGCTTTCGCAGACTGAACCAATGCTGAAATGGACCAATCAGCCGCGTATAATGCTTGAACTGGCGATGATAGAGCTTTGCTGTGAAGATGAACATCCAGGGTCTGCCGGATCTGCCGGAGCAGCCGGAGTTACCGGAGTTGACGGAGTTACCGGAGCAGCCAGAGCTGCCAATGCAAAGGCATCCTTAGATCAGCAACCCGCAAAAACGCCGGCGGCTTTGGAAAAAGCTTCAGAAGATAAGCATGGAGAGGCTGAGAAA
>JAQUNY010000102.1:0-1313 GCA_028717405.1 Eubacteriales bacterium | reverse complement strand
CGGAGTTGACGGAGTTACCGGAGCAGCCAGAGCTGCCAATGCAAAGGCATCCTTAGATCAGCAACCCGCAAAAACGCCGGCGGCTTTGGAAAAAGCTTCAGAAGATAAGCATGGAGAGGCTGAGAAAAGCGGGACAAACAACGGCGGCACATTAAACAGCGGAGAGACATTGAAGGATGCACCGCAACTCCGGCCAATAAAAAAGGACATTGAAAGCACATGGCAGGAGGTGCTGGAATATCTAAGGAAGAACAGAAATATGGTGGTTTTCTCGAATCTGGACGGCATCAGGCCTGTGACTTCTTCCAAAGGGGTTTATAAACTTTTATTCAGCAGCGGGCGCGGAATTAATAAAATGATAATGTCAAAGCCCGAAAATCTGGAGATCCTCAGCAGAGCATTTGAACACTGCACCGGAGAAAAAGCCGCATTTATCTGTGAATCAGGGGATGTAGAAGATCATGAACTGAAACAGGTCAATCAAACAGAAACAGGCAGCTCTGAAGCTGATGCTGAAGGTAAAGATAAGGAGAATATCAACAGCAGGGCTGCCGAGGAAGCTTTCACGGCTAAGGCGGCAGCCCTTGCAAAGAGCCTTGGTGTTGAAGCTGAGATAACTGAATAGGGATCATTAAATAAAGGACAGGAGGAAAAATCGATGGCAAAGGGCCGGTTCCCCGGTGCCCCCGGAGGATTTGGCGGGGGAAATATGGGAAATATTATGAAACAGGCGCAGAAGATGCAAAAAGACATGCAGAAGCTTCAGGAAGAGATGGAGCAGAAAACAGTCGAAGCTGTTGTAGGCGGCGGAGCTGTAACTGTGAGAGCATCCGGGAAAAAAGAAATCACGGAAATAATAATTAAACCTGAGGCAGTAGATCCTGATGATGTGGAGATGCTTCAGGATCTGATAATGGCAGCCGTCAATGAAGCTCTCAGAAAAGCGGATGAGATGGCAACCGGAGAAATGAGTAAAATTACAGGCGGCCTTGGCGGAATGCCGGGATTGTTCTGAAACGGAGGAGATACTGGCTGATTTATGGACTTTTATGCGGCGCCTGTTGAAAAATTAATAGAAGAATTCCGCAAGCTGCCGGGTATTGGGCATAAAACGGCCCAGCGTCTGGCGTTTCACGTGCTTGGCCTTTCTGCCGGTAAAGTCAGAGAACTGTCGGATGCAATCAAAGATGCAAAAGAAAAGACTATCAGGTGCAGTATCTGTAACAATATAACAGACCAGGATCCGTGTCAGATTTGCAGAAACACTGCAAGGCAACACTCTGTGATATGTGTTGTCCAGGATCCGAGAGATG
>JAQUNY010000101.1 GCA_028717405.1 Eubacteriales bacterium | reverse complement strand
CTTTCGTCTGAAGACAGGCTGAAGCTGGAGACGGCAAGGTCCATAAGAGAGGATTACCTGCAGCAGGATGCCTTCCATGAAGTAGACACATTTACTTCTTATAGCAAAACGCACAAAATGATGAAAGTGATACTCGATTTCTACTATAAGGCAAAGGATGCCCTTGCGGCAGGTATGGGCATCAACGAGATATCCGCGCTTCCGGTCCGCGAAAAGATCGCAAGAATGAAATTTGTCCCCGAAGAAGAAGTAGAGAAATATTTCGATGAGGTGGAAACCGGGATGGAAAGGGAAATGGCGGCAGGATACGGAGCAGACCCCGGAGCGAGTTCCGGAGGAGTGGATTCCGGCGGAGGTTCGGATGATGAAACAAGTGCTGTCGGGAGGGATAAGAACTGATGATCAGGGAATACAGGACGATTTCCGAAATCGCAGGGCCGCTGATGCTTGTCAGGGGCGTACGTGGCGTGAAATATGGCGAAATGGCTGAAATCGAGCTTTCAAGCGGAGGGACGAGGAGATGCCGGGTACTTGAAATCGACGGTGAAAATGCGCTGCTTCAGCTTTTTGAAAGCTCTGCGGGAATAAATATGGCACACAGCAAGGTAAGGTTTCTTGGTAAGGGGATCGAACTTGCTGTTTCAGGCGAAATGCTCGGGCGTGTGTTCGACGGCATGGGCAAGCCTGCAGATGATGGCCCTGAGATAATACCGGACGCCAGAATGGATATCAACGGCCTTCCCATAAATCCGGCGGCAAGGGATTACCCGTCGGAGTTTATACAAACGGGGATCTCGGCGATCGACGGACTGAACACACTTGTAAGAGGACAGAAGCTGCCGATTTTTTCGGGATCGGGTCTTCCGCATGCGCAGCTTGCGGCACAGATAGCCAGACAGGCAAACGTTCCCGGGACAGAAAGCAGTTTTGCCGTTGTATTTGCCGCGATGGGGATAACGTTTGAAGAGGCAGACTTCTTTATTTCGGATTTTAGAAAAACAGGCGCTATCGAGAGGGCGGTACTTTTTATCAACCTGGCAAACGACCCCCCAATAGAAAGGATATCGACGCCGCGCATGGCTTTGACGGCGGCCGAGTTTCTTGCTTTCGAACAGGGGATGCATGTGCTCGTCATCATGACGGACCTGACGAATTATGCGGAGGCACTGAGAGAGGTGTCGGCGGCGAGGAAGGAAGTACCCGGAAGGCGCGGTTATCCGGGATATCTGTATACGGACCTCGCGACGATATACGAGAGAGCAGGGAGAATAAGAGGCAAGGACGGCAGTATAACGCTGATACCCATACTGACTATGCCCGAGGATGACAAAACACATCCCATACCTGATCTGACCGGATATATTACCGAAGGGCAGATCATTCTAAGCAGGGAACTGTACAGAAAAGGCGTACTGCCTCCGATTGACGTACTCCCCTCACTTTCAAGGCTCAAAGATAAGGGTATTGGAAAGGGGAAGACGCGTGAAGACCATGCGGATACGATGAACCAGCTTTTCGCCGCATATGCAAGGGGCAAGGAAGCCAAGGAACTGATGGTAATACTCGGAGAAGCTGCGCTGACGGATATGGATAAGATTTATGCCCGTTTTGCCGATGAATTTGAAAAGGAATATGTATCACAGGGCTTCAATACCGACCGCTCGATCGACGAAACAATTGAGACGGGGTGGAAGCTGCTGGCGGTATTCCCCAGAAGCGAGCTGAAGAGGATCCGCGATTCAAACCTCGATAAATATTACGAAAAATTTGCTAAAAGTAAAGGAAGGTAAGCCTGGTGGCGCTTATTCATGTAAATCCTACCAGAATGGAACTTACCAGATTAAAAAAAAGGCTGGTAATGGCGCGCAGAGGTCATAAGCTGCTCAAAGATAAAAGAGACGAGCTGATGAAGCAGTTTCTCGATATGATAAGGCGTAACAGGGAGCTCCGGATAAAGGTCGAAAAGCTGCTCGTGAAGGCATACGGCGATTTTGAGATAGCCAGGGCAGTCATGTCTGCAAACGTAATGAATGAATCACTGATGTTTCCCAAGCAGAAGATGGAGGTAGATGTGTCGACCAGGAATATCATGAGTGTCAACGTGCCGGTAATGGAGTTCAACCTGGAGAGTGATAATGAGAGCAGCATCTACCCTTATGGCTTTGCCGAAACATCGGCACAGCTTGATGATTCAATAGAATCGCTCTATAAAGTCCTGCCTGAAATGCTGGAACTCGGGGTGATAGAGAAATCAGTGCAGCTGCTGGCAGCGGAAATAGAGAAGACGAGGCGAAGGGTAAATGCACTGGAATATGTAATTATTCCGCAGCTCAATGAGACAACAAGGTACATAACTATGAAGCTTGATGAGAATGAAAGAGGGAATCTGACAAGGCTGATGAAAGTAAAGGACATGATGATTGAACAGGTAAGAAAGAATGCGCTGAATGAATCATCATAGATAAATGGCGGCAAAACAGTAAAACAGACAGGGACCAGAGGCGAAAAACGGCGCTAAAGTTGTAAGGATGTCATAATAATGTCAATACAGGATAACAAGCATCATAATATATATAATAACATAAGGCGGCCGCATATAAATGTAACGCAACCCGATGGTAAAAACAATCACAGGCCTGAAAGCACAGGGCATATAGCTAATAAGGACGATGCTGCAGCAGCAGGGGAAATGTGTATACATTTTTTGGATTCGATGAATCAGGCAGGAGAAGGAAATATAAAAACAGACAACATCGTGAATGAACCACTGATACTGGCATATATCGGCGACGCAGTATATGAAATGTATGTAAGGACAATATTGGTAAAGGGAAAAAGGAATACCGTACATAATCTTCACAGGATGTCGACCGACTATGTGAAGGCAAAGGCGCAGTCCGATATAATACATGCTATTATGAATGAGCTGACACAGGAAGAAGCAGATGTAGTAAGAAGGGGCAGAAATGCCAAATCAGGCACCATACCGAAAAATGCGGATGTGACTGAATATAAATATGCTACAGGATTGGAATCACTGATAGGATTTCTATATCTGAGAGGTATGAACAGCAGGCTGATTGAGATACTGGAGCTTTGTGTGAAGCAGGTTTGCAGGGAAAGGGCGGGAGAAGATCCCTGCCCGGAGAGAAGAGAGTAAAATATATGGCTGAAAAACAATCAGGCAATTATAAAAAATATTACAAAAAAGATGCCGGGGAGACAAGGAAGCAGAAATATGCAGGAAAGCCGGCTGAGCGGCAGCGCAAGGAAGGCAGGTATGAGGATAGCCGGAGCACAAGACCTTCAGATAAAAGGGAAGGCTATGGAAAGGCTGCAGAGGGCGGCGGAAATTACGGAAAGCCTGGTGAAAAACGCGGATATTACGGGAAACAAGAAAAAAGCCGCGACCTGAGAACAGACCAGGATCGTAAACAGGGCCGACCATATAACTCAGGACAGCCTGAAAATAAATGGGGAAAGAAGGCTCCTGCAGGCGACAGAGGTATTTACCGGAGCTCTCCATATGTAAAACCGGGACACCAGAAGTTTAAAGCGGAATCCGGTGCGGAATCCGGTAAGGCAGAATCCGGGAAGACGGACTTCAGGAATGCGGACTTTCGGAAGACGGACTTCAGGAAAGCAAAAGAAGAAGAAATAAAATTACCTCAGACAACAGAATTAATATACGGGAATGAATATACTGCCAGTGACATAATAGAGGGCAGAAATCCGGTTATAGAAGCAATAAAGTCAGGAAGAGCAATAAACAAAATATTTATTGCGACGGGAGACCGTGAAGGCTCAATCATAAAGGCTGTGGCAATGGCAAGGGAACGCGGCCTGGTGGTCATCGATGTTGACAAGGCAAAGCTTGACTCAATGTCTTCCACAGGTGCGCATCAGGGTATAATTGCTTATGTGGCGGCGCATGAATATGTGGAACCCGGCGAAATACTGGCGAAGGCTGAATCAAAGGGAGAGCAGCCTTTCGTTATAATACTTGACGGTATAACAGATCCCCAGAATCTGGGAGCGATCATAAGGTCAGCAAACGCTGCCGGAGCTCATGGCGTCATTATAACAAAAAGGCGTTCGGCAGGATTGAATTCGATTGCGGCTAAGGTTTCGGCGGGAGCTATAGAATATGTGCCGGTAGCGAGAGTTGCAAATCTGGCGCAGACAATGGCGTATCTCAAAGAAAAAGGTTTATGGATAGCGGGTACCGATATATCGGGAGACAAACCGTTTTATGAAGCCGACCTGAAAGGCCCTCTGGCCCTTGTGATTGGCAGCGAGGGGGAAGGGATGAGCAGGATCGTACGCGAAAAATGCGACTTTGTCGTGAATATACCGATGGCCGGCAGCATATCTTCTCTTAATGCAGCGGCGGCAGGTACGGTGGTCATGTATGAAGTCATGCTTCAGAGGATGGGGAAGAGGCGCGGCTGATAACGGCTGCTGCGGATGATATGGAAGAGGCGCGGCTGAATACAGTCGCCGCAGATAATATGGAATACTTGCTTATTGATGCATACAATGTAATCAACGCGTGGAGGGATGTTTTCGACCTGAACGCAATGTCTCTGGAGGATTGCAGGGACAAACTGCTGCATATCGTTTCAAACTACGGCGGCTACATGGGCGATGACCTTGATATCATGGTAGTTTTTGACGCCCACATGGTAAGGGGAGCCAGACGCAAAGGAAAGGGCGCCCCGGAGCCTTTCGGCAATATCAGTGTGGTTTACACCAGGGAAAACGAAACAGCCGACAACTATATCGAACGTTTCGTATATCTTAACGGAGAGACAAATGTAGTCAGAGTGGTCACGTCAGACTTCCTGGAACAGACTATGATACTGAGGAAGGGCGGCGTGAGGATACTGCCGCGGGAGCTTAAGCAAGAAATCATGAATACCGCGCTGGAGAACCGTCATGACCCATTTGCAAAGCGTGCGGGCGGCGGAGTGACGGCGGAGGCACACAGAAGAAAAATCAATACTGTGGACGCGAATATCGAGGGTGAGACAGCGGCCAGGCTTGAGAAGATGAGGCGGAGAGGCTGAGGAGCTGAGAGGCTGAGGAGCTATGAAATTTTGGGACTGAGAGATCGAGAAGTAAGGGGCTGAGGTAACAGAAAATGACTGAAAAAGTCAAAGATGAGGAGCTGGTACAAAAAGCTAAAAACGGCGACAAGGTTTCAATGGAAAATATCCTTTTGAAATATGCCGGATTTGTCAGGGCGATAATAAAGCCGTATTTCATTGCGGGAGCCGGCAGGGACGATATTATGCAGGAAGGCATGATAGGGCTGTTCAAAGCAATAAGGGATTACAGGGACGACAGGGAAGCTTCTTTCAGGTCTTTTGCCGAAATATGTGTAAGACGGCAGGTGATCAGCGCAGTAAAAGCAGGCTCAAGGCGTAAACATCTGCCGCTCAATAACTATATCCCGCTCGATACACAGGGAGCCGGGGAAGGATCATCCGGAGACATATCGTCAGGAGGGCCGGATATGCAGCTTTTTGAAAGCTGCGGGAATGCCGGTGAATCAGACGATGAACGGTTATTTGGAGGAAGCTTGCTGCAGAAGGATCCTGAAGACCTTCTGATCAGTAAGGAAGAGGCTGCAAATATCCGCAACAAAATAAAAAGCATACTCAGCGGTTATGAAAGGGAAGTCCTGGCGCAATATCTTGAAGGCAGGACTTACAGGGAAATCGCGGTGAAGTTCGGGAAACCGGACAAATCGGTAGACAACGCCATAAACAGGATAAAAAACAAGGCCGGCCGTATCATAGCATATGAAGAATGACAAGTGTTGATGGTTGCTTCGCCGGTTCTACAGGAGGTATTTTACAATTATGCTTGACAACATTATAAAAAAATTGAAAGAGGACAAGCCGGTATTTGGAGTCGTGTCAACAATGCTCGACTATACTGTCAGCGAAATGCTGGCATGTGCCGGGTTCGATTTTATCTGGATCGACATGGAACACAGCGCGCTTTGTGTCTCCGATGTCCAGATGCACATGATCGCAGCTTCGGGCAGAGGGGCGGCAAGCTTTGTGAGGGTGCCCTGGAACGATCCCGTGATGGTGAAGCCCATACTTGAAATGGGACCTGACGCGATCATCTTCCCCCTGATCAAAAATGCCGAAGACGCAAGAAAAGCGGTAAGCTCATGTGAATATCCGCCAAAAGGCATAAGGGGCTTCGGACCCAGGAGAGCCATCAGGTATGGAATGGACGACTCGTCAGATTATATAAGGGATGCAGGAAAAAAGACGTGGAAGATACTCCAGGTGGAGCTGGCCGAATGCGTGGAAAACCTGGATGAGATAGCTTCAGTCG
>JAQUNY010000100.1 GCA_028717405.1 Eubacteriales bacterium | reverse complement strand
GGTCCGAAATGACCGATGGCAGCCTGAATGCCTTCTCTTCTGCGCCGCTGTCGAAGATAATATTGTTACCCTGATTATCCATGTTATCTTTGTTGTTCTTGTTATTGTCGCTGTTCTTGTTGTTCTTGTTGTTCTCGCTGTTCTCGCTGTTCTCGCTGTTCTTGTTGTTCTTGTTGTTCTCGCTGTTCTTGTTGTTATCTTTGCATGAGTTCATTTATAAAAGGCCTCCCTTTGTGGCTTTTGTTCATTTCACTGCTTGTCACTTTTACGGTCCCTTCCATGTCTGTAAAGTGACAATCCTCCGAATCCACTTATTACTGCCATGTAATATCCAAAATCATACCACCATCCGATGTTGTTTGCTTCATAAATACTGATATTTTTTTTAAATATACCGATTATCAGCGACACAGGTGCAAGCCACCCATGCCATATGCCCCAGAAAAATCCAGCCGGATTGCCTGCCGTGCTTTTCCCGTCTCCGGGTATGCATCCGGTAAGGCAGAGCATAAATACCGCGATTAATATTATCAGCAAAATTCTCTTCTTCATTTTATATACCCTCTCTTTCTACGTTTTTTTAGGTTCGGAAACAAGACAGGGGACGGTTCTGTGTCTTGCTATTTTCAAAGATGCAAGACAGGGGACGGTTCTGTGTCCTGCTATTTTACTAAGGAAGGACGAAATACAATTTTTAATCCCATAAGGTTCAGTGTCTTAATTTCTCACGAGCAGCAAATAGAGCAAATGATGGTTTTTCGTCCCAGAATTCAAGACACAGAACCGTCCCCTGTCTTGCCTCATTGTAGTCCAAATCCCGCTGTGCCAAGCGTAAGACACAGAACCGTCCCCTGTCTTGCCCTGTCTTACTATATTCCTTTCACTGGATTTATTTTTAATTTTTCTCTTATTATTCCTATCTCCTGTTGTGTTTTTGATGTTTTAGTGTTATGTAGCTATCATTATTTTTTATAATATTTTTTGGTGATCCGCTTATACAATACCATTATATTAAATAGCTGCTTATACCATACCATCATAAGCGATTGCTAAATGTTCTTCAAGTTATTGTTACTCAAAATTCTGCGCCAATGCCCATCGCATCTTTCTACAATCCCTTTGCTAATGCCAGTTAATCTGCTAATTTGCCTCACAGATAAGCCTTCTCTGCGGAATTCTCCGATATAGCTGTTTCTGATGCTGACCTCCAATCGCTGATAATCTGCTGCATTTTTACATTTCGAAATCCTGTTTATGATACCTTTGGCTTGCTCATCTGTGAATCTACGTGATGGCTCGACTATTTCCAGATATTTATCTTCGGTATTATCTTCATCCCAATCCTTACCCTTACCCTTACCCGTATCTTTATCTTCATTTTTATTCACTGTGTTTTGATATTCTACAAATTCTTTCATGCTCATCATATTCAGCGCAAAATCAACATCAACCAAATGATTCTCTTCGGGCTCCAAATAGCAGCGATAACTGCTATAAGGATATTCATCAATATTGCTGGCATAACCTGCTTTCAACGGATTTTGGTGGATATATCGAAGAACACTTAAAAAATAACCTTCGTCTTCAATAGGTCCACTCCGAAATCTGTCTTGAAAAAGGTGCCCTGCTCTCAGATATTTAGTGTTGAACCAATAGGCGTAACGCCCGCAAATTCTTTTAAAAATCTGCTCTAAGGCTTCTTTTTCGACTTTTATGATCATATGCACGTGGTTACCCATCAGGCAATAAGCATATAGCTTGTAGCCACTGATTTTTTTATAATACTTAAGTGTTTGAAGAAATTTCTGATAATCTTCGTCGTCTTCCATTATTTGCTGACGGTTAATGCCCCTCATCATAATATGGTATATGCCTGCGGAACTCTGTTTCCTCGCCTGCCTTGGCAATTTTTACCACCCCGAACTTATATTACTATATATCAGGCGCTTTGTCAAGTATTTCCATAAACAAATTATTATGTTATTATTGTCAATTTTTAATTTACTATTTATTATTTATATCAATTAATGCCATAATTCATAGAAATTGTTACGGCATAATCCACCCGTCTGGTAAAACAAGCAAAATCTAAGGCAAGAATATGAGTCGAAATAGACCCATCTCCTGTCGTGTCTCTCAAAAAGTCCAGTTAGAAGCATCCCTGCCTTCTCGGACGCTTGGAGCACCAAGTCTCGTCATCCTGGTCTCAAGACATAGAACCGTCCCCTGTCTCACCCTGTCTCAGACTGTCTTGCCTCATTGTAGTCCAAATCCCGCTGTGCCAAGCGTAAGACACAGAACCGTCCCCTGTCCTGCCGCTCGAGACCTGGTGAAACATAAGGCACAGAACCGTCCCCTGTCTCATCTAAGACACAGAACCGTCCCCTGTCTCACCTCACAGATAGCTTACTATCAAGTCTCCCACTTCACGCGTCCCATAGCCCATTTTCCCGGCCGACATACTCTTTATGTTATTTTTTATAGCCTTCATAATTGCTTTTTCAATAGCTGCGGCTGCGGCTGTCTCGCCCAGCTGCTCAAGCATCATTTGTCCTGCCGCGATTGCTGCAAGCGGATTGATCACATTTTTACCGGTGTATTTCGGCGCTGAACCTCCTATAGGCTCATACATGGAGACGCCCTCAGGATTGATATTCCCGCCGGCCGCGATACCCATGCCGCCCTGGATGACCGCACCCAGATCAGTTATGATGTCGCCAAATATGTTGTCTGTAACGATTACATCAAAAAATTCAGGATTCTTCACCATCCACATGCAGGTGGCATCTACATGGGCATAATCAGTCTGAATGTCAGGATATTCAGCGGCAATTTCGTAAAAAGCTCTTTCCCAAAGATTAAAAGCATATGTCAACACATTTGTTTTTCCGCAAAGTGTCAGCTTTTTTCTCATATTTCTCTTTCTCGTGTACTCAAAGGCAAACCTGAGACATCTTTCTACGCCCTTACGCGTATTGATGGATTCCTGGATCGCGACTTCATCGGGGGTACCTTTCTTCAGGAAACCGCCGGCGCCGGTATACAACCCTTCTGTATTTTCCCTGATAACTACGAAATCTATGTCGTTCGGCCCTTTGTCCTTGAGTGGAGTGTCAACCCCTTCATACAGCTTTACAGGGCGCAGGTTTATATATTGATCCAATGTGAAACGAAGGTTCAGCAGGATACCCTTTTCCAAAATGCCCGGCTTTACTTCGGGATGTCCGATAGCTCCCAGTAATATCGCATCCTTGCCCCTGACTTTTTCTATGTCGGCATCTTCCAACACGACGCCTGTCTTAAGGTAGCGTTCGCCGCCGAAATCATAATACTCCAGCGCCAATCCAAATCCATATTTGGCCGCTGCGGCTTTTAAAACCTTTACACTTTCGTCTACGACTTCAAGTCCCGTCCCGTCACCCGGGATAACCCCAATTTTATATTCCTTCATGAATCAATACTCCTTCTTCTTTAGGTTTACTGTGATAGCTTTTGACAAGAGCATCGAGAGTATTGGTAAAGATACTGTCAACTCTTCTGTCATTCTTATCATAGAGGTATTGTAATATACAATTGCATTCCAATCAAGGACCAAGGGGAATAATCGTAGTGTGATGTCCGTGAGCTGATGTCCGTGATGTCTTTGCTTCGCGGGAGACAGCTGCGAGACACGGGACGGTACCAGCGTGACAGGACAGGGGCAGGACAGGGCACCAGGGGCAAGACAGGGGACGGTTCTGTGTCTTGTTGCTCGCTGTCAAACAGGACACACAGGTAACAGGGACAGCTCGCCTTAGCGTAACCAAATGCGACAGGGGACGGTTCTGTGTCTTGTTGCTCGCTGCCATACCATGCGACAGGGGACGGTTCTGTGTCTTGTTGCTGGATACCAAGTCCCTTCATGCTGGATGTAAGACACAGAACCGTCCCCTGTCTTGCCAAGTCCCGCCGTGCCAGGCGTAAGACACAGAACCGTCCCCTGTCCTGTCACCCTGTCCTGGTGCCCTGCACTGCCGGCCTTGTCCCGGTGGCCATGCCCCGGGGGCGATCTCCAATGCCCTCGCGAATCCTGATTACACAGTTTCCGTTTTATCAGGTTCAAGCATCGTCCAGCCGCCTGGTATGCCGCCAAAGTCCGGCACTTCCATGAGCGCTCCGTCCTTCATGGCTGACTTGTGTGCAATTAAGCCGGGTATATTATATCTGGCGGCGTCCCATATATTGTTGGGTGGCAGTTTGTACCATGCCACAGCTTTTACAAAATCATCCACAAGGAATGGATGTGAGCCGCTGTGCCCTGTCGACAACTTCAGGTATGTATCATTCTGAGGCAGCCTCGAAAAGTTCTGGATGGCTGAAAAAGTGCTGTGGTAAGCCTTATAATTCAGCGCATTCTTCTCCATGGAAAAGCCTTCTCTTTTACTGTCCCTGACATATTCAACCGTATTCAGCCTGTCGCTGACATCCGTGAGTACAGGCTTGCCTCCTTCAGGATCTTCCTGCCAGATATGCTGCATCGAGCTGTTTTCATATCCGCCTCTGGTCCCATACATGCCTGATATATATGAACTTGGCCTCTCCCAGCCTATTCTCCTGTATTCGTTTATCCTGCAGATCCCCCCATTTGAAAGCTTCATTATGGCAGTTTCATTGCTGTAGGGATTGTCCCAGTAGTTTTTCCCTTCGCCGAAAATCCCGTCAGAGTGATTATCTCTATAGCCCATGCAGGAGACCTTCACAGCATATGCATCTTCAAGTGCGCTCAAAATCATTCCTGTCGAATGTGTCGGATAATGCATAGGCGGGAGCCCCGCAACCATCTTCCAGTTTTCTCCTCCGGACCTTTGGAATGGCAGGTAGAATCTCTTCATGTCGTGATAATATTGTGCCTCGCCATAGACAAAATCACCCATCCTGCCACTCTTGTACATTTCTCTGCAGAACATGGCACATGGCCAGTAATAGCAGGTCTCTCCAACCATATATATCAGTCTGGTCCTGTTCACCAGTTCAACGATTTCGTGTATTTCTTCTACTTCAGTTGCTACCGGCACAGCACTGTAAACATGTTTGCCGGCTTTCAATGCCTTTATGACCATAGGCCCGTGCAAATGTCTCTGTGTGAAAATTGCCACACAATCCGCATCACTCTTTAACATTTCGTCAAGAGATTCATATTCCTCAGTAATACCATGCCTCTTAGCATACTCAGCCCTTCTTTCGGGGATGAGTTCTGCTATCGCTACCTTTTCCACCAACGGATGTGTCTTGAAGAGCTGCGCAAATCCATTGGAAAACCCGCCTGCTCCCACAATTCCTATTTTCAATCCCATAAGCTGCCTTTTCCTGCTCCTTTAGTATTTTATTCTGATCCGCCAGTATACTATTCCTCTCCGCCAGTATAATATTCCTCTTCGCCAGTATAATATTCCTCTTTGACTGTTACTATTCTTCTTTGACCGTGTACATGAATGTATTTTTCCCAAGCGCTCCCGTTATAAACATTGTCCTGATGGTGATCTCATTATATATGTATTCAGTCTGTGCCCCCGTCATTCCCCACAGGTCGGCGGGCATTTGCGCGAAATTCGTGCCCTTTTCTTTAACGACCGTATTGCCGCTCCACACAAAGCCGCTCTTTTTGGTGTGAGTGTTATAGGCGCGTATCACATAATTCCGCTCGCCATAAAAAATATTATCCCGTATCTTGCAGTCTTCATATGTCGCCGTCGTTTTCCCGCCCCCGTAAAACATGCAGTAGTTCTTTTTTGTGAATGGGCGCTGGCTGTTCCAGCCCTTGTCATCAAATTTCGACATATTGTCATGTATGTCCACGTTCTTTATCAGATACAATTCGCCCTGTTCCCTCTTGGGCGCCGACATCCAGGCCTCAAGCGGGGCGTTATAAAGCAGGTTTTCCGCAAACTCGACATTCTGCATGACCGTGTCGGACCCGGGATTGCCGTTTGACTGGAATGTGGGCCCGCAGTCATAGGTGTGGTATATATAGGTGTTATATAAGTAGAGGCCGTCGCACTGCGCCCAATTTTCAAACCCGTTTCCATAGCGTGTCGGGAATGCGGCAGTTTCAATGTCGTTTTTCTGTATTGAGCCGCCGACATAACCGATTTCACAGTTTCTGCAGGTAAAATTCGTAACCCCTGTCAGCCCCACACCATGGCTCCCGGTGTATTTCACGCACAGGTTGTCTATAACTGCCCCTGTTGACTTGGAGCTTCTTATCACATTACCTCTGGTTCCTATCTCAACAGTATCAAATATTTCCCCGGGATTCCCCTTCGGGCTGTAGAGATATAGACGTGAATCCTCCCAGTTATGATAGAACTCCAGTTCATTCATTAAATCGTTCTGATCGGCGAAAT
>JAQUNY010000099.1 GCA_028717405.1 Eubacteriales bacterium | reverse complement strand
TCAGGCATCGGATAATAGTAAACTGTACCTGTCGTACTGTCGTAGAACCATTCGCCGGGTTCGTCAAGCAGCGAAAGATGGTTTTCAAACCAATAAGGATTGTTAAGGAGCGGCCTTTTGGGAGGCGCCGGATAGCCTTCGGCCAGAGGATCAAAAAGGCCCCATTCATAAGGATCAGATATTACCTGTACTGTGCCGTCAGGTTGTGCCGAATAAGAGGCTAAACGGAAACGGCGGCTCATCCACTCAACATTAAAACAAAGTTCAAGGGGGCGAAGGTCATCTTGAGGTATGTTTTCCAGTATACCAGGATTTACATACATCCCTTCTCTGTCGTAGGTCTTTGGGAAAAACATATACTCATCTCTGCTTCCGGTCCTGGCAAGTACGGCACGCTTCCCATCTATATACAAATCCCTGAATTTCGGGTATTCCCCGTTTTCTCCCTGCTGCAGGGAGGCCTTGAATATTCCGTCTCTGTAAGGTGAAAATCCGGTAATGGTAACATTGCTGCTTATGATCGGATGTTCATCCTTATAGTTTTTAAATGTTATTTTGAAGCCACCCAGATCCTCAGGTTTAAGTATGAGGCGATGAGTTAAAGAATGGACTCCTCCCCTTAGGGAAATGATAATTTCATCCGCGGCGGAGGCATCATCAGCGGAATTGCCGCTTACGTCAGATGGTCCAGGTGCCAGCGACGGCAAAGCCTGTGAAAGCTCCATTGACAGCCTGCCAACTTCGCCCATGGCCTTTGATAGCGAAAGATAAGGCTTTTTAAGGCTGCCGTTTCCTTTTTCGTCGTTACCATCCGGACTTACATAGATTGTTGCAACAACATTTTCCGGCATCTTTTCATCAACAGCTTTCATTACGACCGCAGTTACAACGGCAATGACAATGACAATGACAAAAGCAATGGCAATGGCAGTGGCAGTGCCGTTCAGTGCAGTCTTATTTTTGATATTGTGTGCTTTCATAAATAATTTCCTCTGCTACTGCAGTTACCACCATTATACCAGTTTCACCACACTGATTAAAACATTGTAAGCGATAATTCCTGTCGGTAGAAGAATACCGGTGAAGTGCGATATAATATGAATATGGTTTCAACGGTTCAGAAGGATAGCTAAGGCTGCAGCCTGATAAAATCTGTGGAAGAGGATGAAATCCCTATGTATAAGGTATCAGCACCAATATCAATTTTTAATTACAGGCGTGATTTCGACAGGGAATATGCGCTTCGTGAATTAAGAAGGACACGTACAGACAGGGTCATTATGCATGCGACGGATATTTTCGATACAGAAAACACAGATAAAAAAATGTTAAAGCTTTCTGAATGCAGCAGGTTTTTCGAAAGCAACGGGTTTGAAACAGGCGTATGGATAGGACAGACAATCGGACACGGTGGATTTGGCAGGATCAGAATGCCGCTGACTAATATTGTCACTGCCGATGGGAGGACCGGAGAAAATACATTAACTCTTGACTGCAGCATCATTCCATATGGGTTCGTTGGCATTCGTCTGAACGGAAAAAGTTCATTTAAAATATTGAATTAAGGACAGATGATTTCAGGCTTGCGGCTGTCAAGACATATCTCAGGTTGGATATGAGCCTATCCTTGCGGACGAAAGCCAGGAAAGCAGATGGAAAGATGTATTCACTGCAATCGGCCGGGCAGACCTGGTAGATACCCTGCTCTTGTCAAAGGCGGTATTTGATCCTTTTGCAGAAACAGAAGACGGGAGAAATAAGCTTTAGCTTTATGAGACAGAAGACAAGGAAGCTGCCGGCTGAATTCGACGCTTTCTCTGACCACGGGCATGGAGGCACGCACAAATTCATGGCCGACGACTTCTGCAAAGCCGCATATACGGGAAAGCTCTCTCCGACAAAAATATGGGCGGCGGCAAGGTTCAACCTTCCGGGACTTGTCGCATACCAGTCGGCGCTGCGTGACGGCGAACCCATGGCTGTACCTGACTGCGGCGAGCCGCCTGCAGGGTGGGAAGTCCTGGACGCGGAACTGTGACAAGAGAAGAAACAAGGGAACAAACAAGGGGATGCAAGGGGAAGGTTCATCTGCACTCCCTTGCTATACAGGATTTTGATACTAATTAAGTCAACATTCACTCAGAATTTGAGAAATTTATATAAAATATCACTCATGTTTTGTGTTAATATATAAAATATTCGCTCATTTTATTGTAACTGAGTTGATTTTTCAGTACTCCCGAAGTATAATAAAAACAACAAGCGGTTGAAGGGAATATTATGCTTCATTTGAAGCGGAAATCGGAGAACATATTATGCTTTATTTGAAGCGAAAAATTGATGATTTCCTGTCAGAGTGGAAAAATGATCCAGAGCGTAAACCGCTGATTATAAAAGGCCCCCGGCAGGTTGGGAAGACTGAGTCAGTGCGGCGGTTTGGTAAAAAGAACTATGATAGTGTAATTGAAATCAATTTTGTAGAAGAGCAGAAGTATAAGTTGATTACAGCAGATGGGTATAAAACAGAGGATATAGTAAGAAACATCTCTCGTCTTGATCCATCAAAGCGGTTTATTGAAAATAAGACTCTTATCTTTTTTGATGAGTTGCAGGAATTTCCAGATATCTCAACCGCTTTAAAATTTTTTTTGATTGATGGCCGGTATGATGTTATTTGCAGCGGTTCCATGCTCGGTATCAGTTATAAGAAAATTGAGAGTAACAGCGTTGGTTATAAGAAGGACTACGAAATGTATTCTCTTGACTTTGAGGAATTTCTCAGAGCAAAGGGGTATGATAATGTTTTTATCTTTGATTTGCTTGAACATATGAATACAACAACCCCGTTGAATGAGGTGGAATTGACGGTCTGCAGTTCTCTCTTCCTGGACTACTGCATTTTAGGTGGTATGCCGGCAGTTGTGCGGGAATATATCGCAAAAGGCACATTTGAGGGGTCTCTGGATACCCAGCGTCAGTTGATTATTGACTATAAAGAAGATATTCGAAAATATGCCGAAGGCATGGATCAGGCACGGATCCTCAATGTATTCAACCAAATTCCGCTGCAGCTGGCAAAAGACAATAAGAAATTTCAGATTTCAAAAGTTGCGTCAGGCGCCCGTTTCAGGGATTATCGCGGTTGTATTGAATGGCTCAATGATGCCGGCATGATAAACATCTGTTATTGTATGAAATATCCTGAACTGCCCCTTAAAGGTAACTATGATGAAACAAAGTATAAAATATACTTTGCCGACAGCGGACTTCTGGTTGGGATGCTTGATGAAGAGGCACAAGATGACCTTAGAGCAAACAAAAATCTTGGTGTATACAAGGGGGCACTTTACGAGAATATTGTGAGTGAAGCACTTAAAAAAAGCGGCTATGGCCTTTATTATTATAAACGCGAAGATTCAACCCTGGAGGAGGACTTCTTTGTCAGGACTGGATCAGAATTGATCCCCATAGAAGTCAAAGCGAAAAACAATAAGACAAAATCCCTCAGGACACTTATCAGCAGTGAGAAATATCCGGATATACATTACGGGATAAAGCTTACCGGAGGTAATATAGGCTACAACGATGGGATATATACTTTTCCCTATTTTTGTACCTTTTTACTAAAACAGTATTTGAAGAAGAAATAACAGCTATTCTCATGCACTTATGACAGACTGGTGCATTCTGCTTCGGGAAATAGAAGCGCAGATGAACTGTCACTTGGGCAGTATGTGGTCGAAGTATGGGGAATGTCACATCACGACCGGGAAAAAGTTCATTTAAAATATTGAATTATCGAAGTAAAGCTGGAATACTGTTAACGGAGTCAGGGCGAATCACTTTTATGTCTTTTGATTCCATGTTCCTTATAATTTTTTCGTCGGCATTTCTGTCAGTCACCATGCAGCAGATGTCATTGAACGTTGCGAAGGTTATAAGTGAGCGCCTGTTGAATTTCGCCGAATCAAGCAAAATGGTTGCCTTCTCTGAGCGTGAAATGATAAGTTCGTCAATTTGGGCGGTATCGATGTCGGTTGCCATAAAACCTTCGTTCATGTCTACACCGTCGGCGCCGAGGAAGCATTGAGTAAACCTGAAATTTTTTATGATCTTACTGCTCACGAATCCAGCAAAATCCTGGCGTTCTCTGCGGTATTCGCCGCCTATCAGAATAACCTTGCAGACAGAATCAAGAGCTTGCAGATTTGCCAGCGAATTTGTGAAAACAGTAATATTTTTTACAGCACCCTGGCGTATCCTGTCGGCCAGCCTGGTGCATAATCTCAGCACTGTTGTGCCTGATTCGAGAAAAACCGTGTCGTTGCTGTCAATCAGAGTGGATGCGGAAGTCCCTATAGATTCCTTTTCTTCACTCATAACATTCCTGGAGTCATCAAATGAATATCTGAACTTATCATTCGGGGAATCATAGCTATGTATTATCTGTACCCCGCCGTGAGTGCGAAGCACCTTATCTTCTTTCTGCAGTTGTGTGAAAAGCCTTCTTGCGGTAGCTTCCGAAATATTGAGTAAATCTGTCGCTTCCTTAATATCCATTCTTCCCTTGGAAGAAAGTGTTTGCAAAAGCAGATTTTTTCTTTCCTCTATTTTTTTCATATCTAAGCTTCAGGTTCCCTTCTGTTCTGTAAAAACATGTCTTATAAAAATATATTATCATTATAGTATGAAAATGTTAATAATATGTTAAAAAATGAGCGGTACTTAAAAATGCAACCAATTTCTTGACAAACCAACATAACCGTCATATAATTCATGAGGAAACAACAAAAACGAGCAAAATTGAATACAAAAGTGATTAAAACAAGCAAAATATAATAATCTGGAGATTTGAGCGAAAGATAAGAATAATATAAAATTGGAATAGACAGAATGGACGTATTATGTATTAATGCAGAGAGAGCATTGAAAGTTTAACAAGTAAAGTATTGAATGTCGATAGGAAATCCATGTAAACATACATAGACGACGATTAACATTAAGGGGAAGGCAGCCATGAAAAAACAAACTGATAATACGGATAACAAAAAGAATATGGATGCACAACAGCCTGTGCAGCAGCCGCCGAGGCAGCAACTAATGATGGTAAAGCGGGACATCAGGCAATTGCCTCCAATCGTTCTTCCTGAGGGATATTCAGTACGAAGCTACAAAGAGGGGGATGGCAAAGCCTGGGAAAATATAATATTGGAGTCCTTCGGGAAAAAATATGATTTTGAGGAATTTATGCTTAAGAATAAGGCTTTCATGCCCGAACGGGTATTTTTCCTTTGTTATGGCGACGAGGTGGTGGCAACAGCCTCTGCCTGGCATCGTGATGAGATCGGAACTATAACCGGCTCACTCCATATGGTAGGTATCCTGAAGTCGCACGCGGGGCATGGCCTTGGCTATTGGATCAGCCTGGCGGCACTTTACAGGATGCGCGAAGAAGGCAGGATAAGATCGGTATTAAGGACAGACGATTTCAGGCTGCCTGCAGTCAAGACATATCTCAGGCTTGGATATGAGCCCATTCTCATAGACGAAAGCCAGGAAAGCAGATGGAGGGATGTATTCGCTGCAATCGGCCGGGCAGACCTGGCAGATACGCCGCTCTTGTCAAAGGCGGTATTTGATCCTTTTGCAGAAACAGAAGACGGGAGATATAAGCTTTAGCTTTATGAGACAGAAAACAGGAGGGATCAGGGATGAATAAGATCAGGCTGGGATTCATAGGCTGCGGGAATTTCGCTCAGAATTTTATACCGCTGTTCAAGGCGCATCCATACGTTGAATGGGTATCCGTTACCGACCTTGTCAGGGAAAGGCGGGAGCAGACGGCGGCAAAATTCGGGATCACAAGGATATTTGACAGCTTTGAGGATACGCTGAAAAGCAAAGAAGTGAATTCGGTCGCCATATTCGTTCAGCGCCACCTGCATGGGCCTATGATAATTGCCGCCCTTAAAGCCGGCAAAAACGTATATACAGTTGTGCCGATTGCTTTTTCAGTTGAAGAAGTGCTTCAAATCGTTGATCTTGTCAGGGAAACCGGCTTGACATTCTCAATGGGAGAGACTGGATACTACAGGCCTTGTACGATATTCTGCCGCAGGAAGATGAAAAGCGGTGAAATGGGTGATTTCGTTTACGGGGAGTCTCAATATTACCATGATATGAGGTTCCTTTACAGCAACTGCCAGCATTCGGGAGGGGCAGACTGGAAGAAGATCGCCGGGTTCCCGCCGTCTTATTACCCTACACATTCTACGGCAATGCTTATTTCGTCAGCCTGCTCGCATGCGGTGAAGGTTTCGGGATTCGGCTATGTGGACCATCACGAGGACGATATTTTCGGAGCGGGCAAAAATCAATGGGACAATCCCTTTTCCAATA
>JAQUNY010000098.1 GCA_028717405.1 Eubacteriales bacterium | reverse complement strand
CCCTGTACAGCGCCATATTGCTGTTGTTGTTGCTGATACTGCTGTTGCTGAGGCTGCGGCTCCTGTTGCTGCTGCTGCGGTTGGCTCCAGCCTCCCTGATATGCTGCTTGCTGCTGATTCTGCTGATACTGAGGCTGAGGCTGCTGTTGCTGTTGCTGCTGCCGGAAATCATTACCCAGCCCTGCGCTATTACCGGCAGGCTGCAGCAGCCTGGCACCGCATGCTGCGCAAAATTTCTGCCCGTCTTCACATCTGTTTCCACATTGTCCGCAAAACATTATCATACCTCCGGATTTATAAAAATCGGCTTAAACGTCAAAATAAATCATACTCATCTCATACATTCCTGCTTCTTATGCACATTACCGGTTCAATATCTTTACTGATTCAATAGCCCTCTTTTACAGCTATCTTCCCCTCATCTTCAGGCAAATCCATGTCACATCTGTTCCGCCTGACGATATGCCAAAGAGCCAATAAACAAGCAGCGGCAAACAAGGTAACAAAAATTTCTGCCCATAAAACTCCACTGATATTGTTAATCAATACTGTTGCAATGTCAAGCAGGGCATGCAAGGCAAATACTAAAATGACATGAGTCAGTCTTTTCTTTTTTCTGAAACCTTCCATTAGAAGAAGCGAAAGCAAAATCTGTACTGCTATGACACAAAGTCTTTCCCAAAAAGCGGCAGCAAATAATATCAAAGGTGTTTCGGCAATTTGTGCAGCAACCATGTCTGCAATTTCTTCAATTCCTTCGATTTTCACATTAATTAAAATCAGGTTATTTAAATACGTAATGACAAGAGCAAAGAACATTTCGCAACAGCCATGGCCAATTCCTGCACTAATACCTGCCGGCATGGAACACCGGTGTTTACAAACCTGCCCGATAACAATATATCTTCCTGTTGTTTCAAAAAGTGCGGCGCTTAGTCCCAGGACCAAAGCCAGGCTGATAATCCCCATGTTACTGAAGGCCTCATTAAAAATCTGCAACAACGGTATCCTGATCAACACCTGTGGTATGAAAAAGCCCAGAGCTCCCGCAATTATAATACCCGCTGACCGGTTCCACCTTTTCCCCGCATAAAAAACCATAACAAAAACAACGAGCAATGATGCAATCATGACAATAATCATTGCCACTATCCGGGATAACATAAATCACACCTCGCATATTATTCATGACGACTGCTTTTTCAATATCACTAGGTTTGCTCTTTTGTGTCATTCATATCGGTTATTTGCCTGACTGCCTGCTATTGTTGCCTTAATAAGCATTAAATATATTTGACAGCCGTGCCATATGCAATAACCTCTGCTGCCCCTGACATTATTGAGCTTGAGGCATATCGCATGCATACGACAGCATCTGCTCCAAGCCCTTCCGCTTCGGCAACCATCCTTTTGCTTGCAAGAGCCCTTGCCTCATTCATCATCTCGTTGTAAGATTCCAGTTCACCGCCTATCAACGTTTTAAAAGCCGATCCGATGTCCCTTCCTATGTTTTTGCTCTGAATTGTGCTTCCCTTGACAATTCCAAGTACTTCATATGATTTGCCCGGGATTCCTTCAGTGGTTACTGTAAGCATCGGTGCAATCCTCTCTTTCCAGTAAAATTTATTTAATCACGCTATCTGGTCGTATTATGGTAATGCACAAGTAAAACGTTAAGTAAGTAATGTATTAAGTAATGTATTAAGTAATGCATTAAGTAATACACTAAATAATGCACCAGGTAATGCACTAAATATATTTTATATCATTATGAACCAATTATCTATTATAAGCTAATTATCTATTTTTTGTGAGGGAAAAATCAGGGTAAGGCAAAGGGATGATTTGGGGAGCAAAGGGATGGTTCTACAGATATCCAACAGGAATCGCCCTGACACCCTTTCCCAGAAACATAACCTCCGGATAACGGTTGATTACGGCTCCATCACCAATCTTCATATCGCCGGCATCCGCTACCGATTCCAGCAGATTAAAAACCTGTACCATTTTCCTGTCTGGCCTGGCAGACATCTTTATTTCGATCGGATATACCACTCGGCCGATTTCCATAACCAGATCAATTTCCCTTTGATCTGCATCTCTGTAATAGTAGAGATCACGCACCGACTGGCCGGCATTCAGAAAGGACTTAACAATTTCAGATACTACCCAGGTTTCAAAGAATTGACCGGCTTTTGCGCCATGCAGAATCGTTTCCGGTGTGATCCATCTTGTCAGCCATGCCATCAGCCCTGTATCCATAAAATAAATTTTAGGCGTCTTAATCATACGTTTCAGGTGATTATTATGGTATGGAGACAGTTGCATAACAGTCCCCGAAGTCTCCAGGATCTGTATCCAGTGTTTCACTGTTGCAGCTGAAACCCCCGCGTCCCGCGCAATACTTTCATAATTTAAAAGCTCTCCGCTCCTGGCAGCTACTGCTGCCAGGAACCGAACAAAGTCGACTTTATCTGTGATCTTTGTCAGTTGATTTACATCGCGTTCGATATATGTCGATACATAACTCGAATAGAACGTCTCCCAGTTATCATCAGATGCAACAAGTTCCGGCATGCTCCCCCTGTGAATCATTGACCAGAGGTCTTCTGTGTCGGTATCCTCCTTCTCCCGGATTGAAAGATAATTATCGTTTGGGATGAAGGGCAACGCACAGGCGATATTTTTCCGTTCACGATAAGAAATTCCCTGGAGTGGAAGTATAGCCAATCTGCCAGCCAGTGATTCACTGACATTTTGCATCAGATGATATGCCTGAGAGCCTGATAAAAGAAATAAACACGTTTTGGGACTACCCTCATTCAGAGCCGCAAACCGCATCTCATCGATCCGTATTTTTAAATAAGAGAACAGCTCCGGCACATACTGTATTTCGTCAAGTATCAATTTCGCTGAATGGTTCAGAAAAAACAATTCCGGATCTTCCCTGGCCTGCCGCAATGAAATAGGGTTATCGAATGTAATGTATTCAAAGCTCTCACCAACTTTTTGCAGCAATGATGATTTCCCTACCTGTCGGGGACCGGTTATCAACACTGCAGGAAACATACTGATAGTTTTTACAAGATGATTTGTTATAGCTCTCGCGATCCAATCCATCGAAATTTTCCTCTCTTTTAGTAGTTTACCTTTTGCCTATGATATTCGCCTATGATATATTATACACAATAATTTCGTATAATCCAATATTAGATGTCGGATTATACGAGACAATGCTGCGAATGCTGCAAATAATATGAATAATGTGGAGTCGCCGTTTACTTATTTTTTACATATTTTTGCGACTCAGCTTCCACAACTTTTCCCTCGCCTTATATTTTCTACGCCTCACGATTTTCTAACCTCACATCTTATACTTACCTCACACTTACCTCACATCTTACCCTGGGGAACACACCCTGGGCAACGCGTTACCTTGACATTATCAACCCATATTATATAATGCCTTTTGTGGGAATGAAGTTCTCCCTGGCGCCTGCCGGTACAAGGCATAATCGCTGAAATGCACATCGCTGTGCTGATGACTTCTGCTGACTATGCAGAGGTCATTTTTGTGCATTACGGCGCTGTCCGGTTTATGCTTTACACCATTTCAATGCTCGACTTGTTCCATGCATTAAGGTGCAGGAATTTGTCAGTTGCCCTGGGATCTTCTCTTCCAGGCACTGCAGAAGAGGATAAATATTATGCTGATAAGTGTTGCATATATATTGATTTGTGGTTTTGCTCTGAGCGGGATTTTCCAGAAACTTAAATTGCCCGGCCTGCTGGGCATGGTCATTGCAGGCATTATACTGGGTCCCCAGGTTCTGAATGTAATAGACGGCAATATCCTCGCCGTTTCGCATGACCTTCGTGAAATTGCTCTTATTGTGATAATGATCAGAGCAGGCCTGTCAATGGATTTAGCTGATTTGAAGAAAGTCGGAAGACCAGCCATACTACTCAGTTTTATTCCTGCGACATTCGAAATCATCGGAGTGCTGGTTCTTGCTCCGGCACTACTGGGCATCTCATATATTGAGGCCGCGATACTGGGGGCAATCCTGGCCGCTGTTTCTCCCGCCGTAATAGTACCCAAAATGATAACACTGATCGAAAAAGGATACGGCAGAAAGAAATGCATCCCTCAGCTTGTGATGGCCGGAGCCGCAGTTGATGATATTTATGCCATCGTTCTGTTCACATCGTTTATCGGCTTGTATAAAGGTTATAATTTCAACGGATCTTCACTCGTAAAAATACCTTTTGCATTATTCACTGGGGCCTTGCTGGGTTTCATTGCAGGAGCCTTACTGGTTTATATTTTTAAAAAATTGCATATTCGCGATACTATCAAGGTGCTGCTTATTATCGGGATTTGTTTTCTCTTCGTCGGATATGAGGATCACATAACCAGGTACATACCTTTTTCAGGTTTGCTTGCCGTTATTGCGTTAAGTATTACAATACTTGAACTGAGAGAGATAGTCGCTAAACGCATCTCAGTTAAATTTTCAAAAATATGGGTTGCGGCGGAGCTTATTCTGTTTGTTCTTATCGGTACAGCAGTCGACATACAGAACCTTTATACCGCAGGGCTATCCGCAGCAGTCGTCATTCTCGGAGCTCTGCTTTTCAGGGCAGCAGGAGTAATGATCAGCCTGAGCAAGGCCGGTCTTAATTTCAGAGAAGCCTTGTTCTGTAATATCGGCTATCTTCCGAAGGCAACTGTCCAGGCTGCGGTAGGAGCCATACCTCTGGCTGCAGGAGTTACATCGGGCAATGTGATCCTCAGTGTAGCAGTGCTTTCAATTTTTCTCACAGCGCCGCTTGGGGCACTCGCCATAGACCTGACATACAAAAAGCTGCTGGAAAAAGATTAATAACAACAAGACAGGGGACGGTTCGAGTAGACAAGACAGGGGACGGTTCTATGTCTTGCCCCACCAATTTAAAGGGAGAGGCAAGACATAGAACCGTCCCCTGTCTTGCTGGAACCGTCCCCTGTTTTGGCTAGTCTCCTGTCCTGATTAGTCTGCTGTGCTGTGCTGATAAATTTTTCTTAAATTATTCATTGAATAAATAATTGTATGGTATAATAAAAATGATAGATTACGACATGGAAGGCGGGTTGGTAAATGAATCAAAAAAGGCTTTTAGGCATGGGCGCATATCTTGGCATGGGCGAACCGCTTGGCAAAATAGCCTCTCATCTGGAAGAGGCCTCAAAGGCAGGATTGAATGCGGTTTTTACATCTCTTCAACTACCTGAGTCAGATTCGGAGACAGTTAAAAAAACAATACCTCAGTTTGCTGAAATTGCACATTCATATGGGCTTCTGATTGATGCCGATGTCTCGCCAAAAATAACGGAAATGCTTAGTATTGACAAGATGGACACCTCTGCTCTCAGGTCGTTCGGTCTTGACATAGCGCGTCTTGACTATGGCTACACTACCGCAGAAACGGCTGCCATCACAAATAACACCGACGGGCTGATGATAGAGATAAATGCTTCAATGCCAGGCGACAAACTGCACAAAATTTTCAGGGATCTTGAAAATGCCGGGGCAAATAAGGATAATATCAGAGCCTGCCATAATTATTACCCGAAAGCTTATACGGGACTCACCTGCGAGCAGGTCAAAGATTCCAATACAGCAATTCATGAAGAAGGGATCAGGGTAGCAGGCTTTATACCTTCACTTATACACCGCCGGACTGCGTGCAATGACGGTTTGCCCACATTGGAAAGACATCGCTTCATGAATGTTCACTCATCAACCCAGGAGATGCTCCTGTTGGGATTTGATGATATTTTCATCGGCGACGATTTTGCCGGTGTTGAAGAAATGAAGACGCTTACCTTGCTGGGGCAGCAGAAAACGATCGAATTGCGCATTGAATTGGTTAATGAATCCGAAGAGGCAAAATGGCTTGCAGAGAAGGAATTTCACCATTTTCAAACAGGTCTTGAGCATTTTATACGCTTCAGAGAAAGATATCCAGGCCCTATTCAGGCTTCAACCACACAACCGCGTAAATGTGGAGATATTACTATCGATAATAGTGGATATGGCCGCTATTGCGGTGAGGTGAACATTGTCCGCAAAGATATACCAGGCAATAACAGGGTCAATCTCATTGCAAGAGTTCTTGAAGAAGACAGGTCGATACTCGAGCTTATCACAGGTTCACAACCGGTAAAACTGGTCCTGTGACAAACGCAGGTCCCACTCTGAAAACAATATTCCACCGTTTTATAACATAAAGCGGGAGACCATGAGATAGCTATAATCGAACCATACAGGCCAGAAAGGTGAATATTGTAACAAAAATCAACAAAGATTCGAAAGGTGGTACTCAACATGAACATATCCATGGCTAAAAGGACAGAAAACCTTATT
>JAQUNY010000097.1 GCA_028717405.1 Eubacteriales bacterium | reverse complement strand
AGCTGGTGGCAAGAGTCAAAGCAGTACTCCGCAGGTATGATCATAAAGAAGCTGAAGACCTGGAAATCATTCTTCCGAAGCTGGAAATAAATAAGACGAATTATACGGTCATTGTCGACGGCACAGAGCTTGAACTGCCTCCAAAGGAACTTGAACTCCTTTATTTTCTTGCGTCAAATCCAAATAAGGTTTTTACCAGGGAACAGCTGCTTGAGCATGTATGGGGCTTCGATTTTTACGGCGATTCAAGGACTGTTGATGTCCATATCAAGAGAGTAAGGGAAAAAATCAATATACCTGACCAGATATGGCAGCTGAAAACAGTCTGGGGCGTAGGCTATAAATTTGAGATAAAGCAGCAATGAGGCTATAAGGATGTTCAAAACCATTTTTAACAAAATGACATCTGTTTTTATTGCCATAACCATCTTCAGCTTCTCTGTCGGAGGTGTTTTGCTTTACTACTTCCTGGGCAGGTCTGTCGTCGGCGACATGGCGGCTACCCTGACATCAACAGCTGAAAACCTGAATACATCACTCAGCATCTACAGAGAAAACTGGCCCGGCGACATAAATGCAGCATTAAAGGACCCCCTGATAAGCAATAATCTTATATCTTACAGCCAGAACACAGGATCAATAATCTGGATAGTCGACAAGGATGGCAGGCTAATAAAATCTGCTTACTATAAAACCTGGGATTTTATGACCAATACTCCCTTGATTCAGTTTAATAAATTTATTTACGAGAGCGGCAGGACGCTGCTTCCGGAAACCCAGATGTACAAAAAAGTCATGACGGGGAATTATGACATAGTCGAAGAAAAGGGCGATTTCTACGGGATGTTTGCAGATACCGGTAAAACGTGGCTGACAATCGAGACACCGATAAAATATAAGGACAGCGCAGGGAAATCAATAGTTGAAGGGGCAATATTTATCCATGCTCCCATACCGCAGATACTTGAGGCAAGATCAGGAGTGTTCAGGTTTTTCATTATTGCCGTAATAGTTGCGCTCCTGATATCGATAACCCTTGTTTATTTCGCAGCTTCAAGAATAACGAAGCCCCTGAACAAAATCGCGGGAGCAGCACGGGTAATTGCCCGCGGCGATTTCGCCCAGAAAATTGAAATTAATTCAAAAGATGAGGTGGGAGAGCTTGCCAGAAGCTTCAACAACATGGCCGCCGAGCTTCAGAATCATGAGGAGACCAGGCGTGAATTCATTGCCAATGTCTCACACGAGCTGAGGACACCGATGACCTCAATAAGGGGCTTTGTCGAAGGGATACTTGACGGGACTGTACCGGAGAACAAAATAAATACCTACCTTGCAATAGTCAGAGATGAGATCAGCAGGATGAGCAGGATGGTAAATGACCTTCTGGACCTTTCAAAAATGGAAGCCGGAGAGTTGAAGCTTGTCTTTAAGAAAGTCAATTTAAACGAACTGATCAGGAGATGTATAATCAGGCTTGAAAATCTTTTTGAAAAGAAAAACCTTTATGTGGATGTTTCATTCGAAGAGGAAGTACTTAATGTGAGTGCAGACCCGGACGCAATAGAAAGGGTCGTCACAAACCTTCTCCATAATGCTGTGAAATTCACGCCTCTCGGAGGGCAGATAACCGTCAGGACCTACACACAGAAGAACAAGGCTTACGTTTCAGTCAAAGACAATGGAGTAGGAATAGCTGAGGAAGACCTCGCTCTTATTTGGAAGAGATTTTATAAAACAGACAAATCAAGGAGTGAAGACAAAAAAGGCACGGGATTGGGACTGGCTATAGTGAAAAGCCTGATGAACGAACACAAACAGGATGTCTGGGCTATAAGCCAGGTCGGAAAAGGCACGGAATTTATTTTCACGCTCGACAGGATCAATGTTGAATGAGTATCACGCAGAGTAGTGACATTGTATTCAAAAACAATGTCTTTAACAGAATATTCATACTTTTTTCAAACAAATGAGAAGAAATGCGGGTAGTATTATATGTGCAGGTAGTATTATATTTGTGTGAGGTATTACATTCAAGGGTATTATTGAGTAAAAAGGAGGCTGACAGATATGGAACAGGAAAATTACGGTAACAACAGTAACAACAGTAACAACAGTAACAACAGTAACAACAACATCGACAGCAGCAATTTTTATGAGAACTATCCGCCTGACAATGGCGGGAAAAAGAAAAAGGGAACAGGTATACTGGCGCAAATGCTTATTGTGGCCATATTGGCAGCAATACTTGGAGGAGTTGTGACAGGCGCTTTTTTCTATTTCATCGGACCGGAGCTTGAAGCCGGAAATGAACAGGAAATTGCCGCAGGAAGCGTTACCGACTCCGGAGCACAGGGAGGAGGCGGAGGGGGCCTCAGCGAAACAGGTGAACAGGAAGAGGGAGCAGGCGGGGCAAATACCTCGGTTGTTAAGACTGTTGAAATAGTCGACAAAACCGAATCGCTTGTCACAGTTATTGCCGAAAAAGCGGGACCTTCCGTTGTGGGGATCAGAGCGACTCCGTCCTCAACATCTGTTTCAAATGATTTTGCCGGATATTTTTTTGGAAGCTATGGGATGACTCCCTCAGAAGGATCGGGAATAATAATAAGCAAAGATGGATACGTCATCACAAACCATCATGTGATACAGAATGTTCTTGACAATTCAGGAGCATTGACAGCGGGGGCAAAAATCGAGATCTTTCTGCCGAGGATGATAGATAAGCCCTACCAGGCATCCCTTGTGGGATGGGACAAGAAAACGGACCTGGCGGTACTTAAGATAGAAGGCGATAATTTTGACGCTGTGGAGATGGGCGATTCGGACGGGCTGAAAATTGGCGAGCTGGCTGTAGCGATAGGCAATCCGGGCGGCATTGAGCTTATGGGTTCTGTAACAGCAGGAGTTATAAGCGGCATCAACCGTGAGATCCAGACTGAAGACGGCAAGGAACTCAAGTATATACAGACCGATGCGGCAATAAATCCCGGTAACAGCGGGGGAGCCCTGGTAAATTCAAAAGGCCAGCTGATAGGCATAAACACTGTCAAAATAGTGGCAAGCGGATACGAAGGCCTTGGCTTCGCTATACCTGTGAATACTGCAAAGGAAATTATAGACAGCATAATAAACAACACCTATATCAAGGGAAGAGCCCCTGTGCTGGGTATACAATCGACCAATCAGTATACTGAGGCTGTCGCAAAACGCTATGGATGGCCTCAGGGTGTCTATGTGGTTTCAGTTACGCAATTTACGGGCGCACACACAGCCGGAATAAAGGAAAATGATATAATTACAAAATTTCAGGGAAAAGAAGTAAAGACCCTGGAAGACCTCAATGTAATCAAAAACGAGCATAAGCCTGGTGATGTTGTTGATGTCGAAGTGTACAGAATAGATGAAGAGAAGTATTATAATTTCAAAGTTACTTTGACCGAGGACAGGGGATGACAGGGACGAAGGATTCAAACAGCATAGATGGTTCTTCAAAAGAAATCCTGAATAAAATAAATAAGGCGGCTTCCGTAATAGAAATTTTTGACAGGGAATATCCGGAGGCCGCCTGCTCGCTCAGATATGTGGATCCCCTGCAGCTCCTTGTTTCAACGCAGCTTTCAGCACAATGTACGGATGAAAGAGTGAACAGGGTTACTAAAGACCTGTTTATTAAATACCGTAATGCAAGTGATTATGCGGGAGCAGAAATTTCAGAGCTCGAGAATGATATACGCTCTACGGGCTTCTTCCGAAACAAGGCCAGGAATATCAAGGCCTGCTGTATGATGCTGATTACTGATTTCGGCGGAAAGGTGCCTGACAACATGGATGACCTGCTCAGACTGCCGGGTGTAGGAAGGAAGACTGCCAATCTGGTGTTGGGCGATGCATTCGGCAAACCGGGTATAGTTGTTGATACCCACGCAGGCAGGCTGGCCAGAAGGATTGGCTTTACAGACAAAGAAGATCCGGTCAAAGTCGAGTATGACCTGATGGCTGTTGTGCCCCGCGACAGATGGAGCAGCTTCAGCCATCAGATGGTCATGCACGGCAGGGAGGTATGCAAATCACGCAAACCCTTATGTGATTCCTGCCCTGTCAGAAAGTATTGTGATTTCGGTTCTGCTGCCACTGCTGCCACTGCTGCCACTGCTGCTAATACTGCTGTTACAGCTGATAATGCTTTTGCAGATACTACCGAAGCAGATCTGGAAATCAATTCCCGGCCTAAATCCTGACTTTTTTGAGCCTGGCAAACCGGGGCAGTCCATTTTCAAACGGCGGTCCTGACTCCCCTTGTATAAGGGGCAGGGCGTAACTGATAAAATCATCGGTCAAACCGTTGCCATCTTTATTTATCCATTCCAGAGGAACTTTCTTTTCCGTATTTGCGACATCGTCCAGTTTGATAAGTTTGATACCGCACCGGTAAGAATCTCCAGGGAGCCTTTCGAAAGCCACCATGTAATCTGTCTTGCCTTCGACAGCATATCTGACAGCCATCTGTCCTGCAAGATAAGCCTCTTCAACGTCCGTGAGGGAGGCCAGGTGGGCTGCGCATCTCTGCATAAGGCTGAATTCAATGCCGCGCACCTTGGTGTTAAATGTATCTTTTACAATAGATGCAAGAATGGAGGCGGTGCCTCCAAGCTGTGTATGGCCGAAGGAATCCTTCCGGAGGCTGGCCGAAGACATTTCGGCAACATATCTGCCGTCTTTGTCCTTTGCACCTTCTGATACTGCGGCTATAACTTTGCCGGTCTTTTTGTATATTTTCCCAACTTCGTCAAGAAATTTGTCCATGTCAAACGGGAGCTCCGGCAGATATATAAGGTCAGGACCGCAGCCCCTGTGAGAGGCAAGGGCGGCCGAAGCAGTCAGCCATCCTGCGTTTCTGCCCATGATCTCAAGTATGGTGATCATACCGGTGTCATATACACGTGCGTCGAGAAATATTTCCATTGCTGAAGTTGAGATATATTTGGCGGCGCTTCCGTACCCGGGGCAGTGGTCCGTGCCGTAAAGGTCATTGTCTATTGTCTTTGGAACACCCATGACTCTGCATTCATAACCGGAAGACTGCATATATTTGCTGATTTTGTTGCAGGTGTCCATCGAATCATTTCCGCCGTTATAGAAAAAGTATCTTACATTATATTTTTTGAAAACCTGAAGAAGCTTCTTATAATCACTGTCGTCGTCGTCAGCGCTTTTAAGCTTGTAGCGTACCGATCCGAGAGAAGACGATGGTGTGGTGCGAAGCAGATCAAGCTCGTAGCTGTCTTCTTTTGACATATCATAAAGGACTTCATCAAGGACCCCTTTTATACCGTGTGCGGCACCGTAGACTGCCGTGATGCTGTCCTGCCTCAGGGCTTCCTGTATGACTCCTGCCGCGCTTGAATTGATTACGGAGGTCGGTCCGCCTGACTGCCCGAAAATACATGCGCCTTTCAATGTACTCAATTTTAATATCCTGCCTTTCAGTAATTTTGCTTTTGTTCAGAAATATATCATAATATTCCCCCAAAATCAACGGCGGGAATCATGTGAGAATCATGTGCCGTAAACATTTGCGTTACATATATACGGGACATATATATCCTTTGCATGTGCATTATATAAGATATATATTTGCGATATTTGCGAATGGTATATTATTTTCTTGTATTCTGCGGGTAATTTGATAAAATGAAATGTATTGATGTTGAGAAAATGCCTGCATCAATGCAGCAGAATTGACCAATTTTATGAAGGAGATGTAAACAATGCCATTAGTCACATCAAAGGAAATGTTCGACAAAGCCTATAAAGGCGGCTATGCCGTCGGCGCTTTTAATGTAAACAATATGGAGATCATCCAGGGTATCACGGATGCCGCCAAAGAGGAAAACGCCCCTCTCATACTTCAGGTATCGGCTGGTGCCAGAAAATATGCCAAGCATGTGTACCTCATGAAGCTTATCGAGGCGGCCCTTGAAGATACGGGACTCCCAATCTGCGTGCACCTTGATCACGGGGAGGACTTTGAGATATGCAAATCATGTATTGACGGCGGATTTACCTCAGTTATGATAGATGGCTCAAAATTCCCTTTTAAGGAAAATATCAGGCTGACCAGGCAAGTGGTCGAATATGCCCATGAAAAAGGCGTAGTAGTCGAAGGAGAGCTGGGTAAGCTTGCAGGAATAGAAGATGCCGTGAATGTCTCTGATAAGGATGCGGCCTTCACTGATCCTGACGAGGTCGAGGAATTTGTAAAGGGAACCGGAGTTGATTCACTTGCCATAGCCATAGGGACCAGCCATGGAGCATACAAATTTAAAGGTGAGGCGCGTCTCAGATTCGACATACTGGAGGAAGTTCAAAAAAGACTGCCCGGATTTCCAATAGTCCTTCATGGCGCATCTTCAGTAATCCCTGAATATGTCGACATCATAAATA
>JAQUNY010000096.1 GCA_028717405.1 Eubacteriales bacterium | reverse complement strand
GGTTGACAATGATACTTTCATCACTTTCCAATGAAGAACTATCGGAAGTATCTTCTGCAAGGCCTGCTGTTGCTGCTTCGCTTTTTGATGCTGCAGCTGCGGATGACGCCGAAGCAGTCTTCTGCGCCGTTGACGCAGCGGCTGTCTTTGAGGCGGCTGTGCTTGTTTTAGCTGTGCTTGCTGACGCTTTAGTGTCATCGCTATCTTTCTTCGTGCAGGACGATATACTGCCGGCAGTAACAGTTAAAATTAGCATCAATGCCAACATGACAGACAACTTTCTGTTTACTCTTTCCATTTTTTCTCTCCTTTTTTGCTTTTTAGAATTTACTTTTAAAACTATCAATGCTCTATCACTGCCCGTCATTTTCCAACTAGGCTTCTCCCATAATGACCCTCCCTTCTTTTCTTACGTTCTATAGATTATAGTCATCCCCGAGATCTGTTATCAGGCACTCACTGCTGCTGGCTGAAGGTCCACTGCCTTAGACCTTCACAACCTGCCCCATACCCGCGTCAAACGAGTAAATATGTTGTTGCCCCTATCTTCGATTCAACTGCCAGTTCTTAAAAATGCCAACAACAAAATAGAGTACTCTTTAAGCAACAGCCTGTCAGTACACTCTCCTGTCATGCACACTGAGGCAGTTATCAGTCTGCCTGACAGCAGCCGCATACCCGCATTTGTTTAAGTCGCGTTTTTCATAAGGTCGTACCCGATATTTGGTTCTCAAAGATCACATATTATGTCGAATTGAAAAGTACCTAAACTATTTGAAGCTTTTTATAAGTGGGATATTCTGCGAGTAATACCCGTCTCCAGGTATCTGTATTACCAGGAGTCTGCCAACCATAGTTATGTTTGCCGGGAACCTGGCCGGGTCAGCAGTTATATCCTCAGGAAGCTTTATGATGTAATTCACAGGATAGCTAAACAGCCATTCGGTCTCGAAAACCAGGCAATTTCCTGCAATCTGAAGTTTCGATATTTCTCCTCCCATTGAGAAGTGGCCGTCACTATGCACAACCGCAGGAAGACCGGATGAGGGCATTACTTTGAAATGCGCCGAACCATGCGGTTTAATAACACCCGCGCGAAACACATCGCCAGATTTCAAACCATATCCTGTTTTACCGCTGAAGAATTCCGAAACGATAAATGAATTATGCTCAGATGCATAATTGCCAAGTGTTTCCCTTCCTATTACCAGGCTGGCATCCAGGTCATCGATGTCCGACCAGTTGATGACTGTTACAGTATGCCAGACCTTCCCGTTTTTTCCGGTTACTTCACAGTCAATGACAGCAGGATACCTGCCGCCGCTGAAGAGGTCCCTGGGTACGGTCCTGACTTTAATGACCGGCATAACATGCCTGAGCAGGAAGATCCTGTCGTCGCTTATATCACAGAAAGGCTCGGTCGAGACAACCATGCCTCCCCCGAAGTACTGATTCAATGCTACTGTTTTCACTTCCTCGTCGTTAAACAACCCTAAAGATAAATTCTGTTCCCTGACAGTCTCTTTCTGCCGCCTCACCAGCATTGCGCTGGGGTTATTGTCCCAGAGGCTGTTCATCCAGTAACGCATCAGGTTCTGCTTTATGGTAAACGGGGCGGCTTTACCTTTAATTGCCGTCAGCTCCCACATACCGAGTGCATCGGAACATGTAACCTGGCTGTCGACGACCCCGATCACAGGATCGTACAGACCTCCGCAGATATTAATAAAAGCCTTCTCACCCGCTCCGCGCCTAATGATTTCAAAAGCATTCCTGTATGCCTGGGCAACTGTTATATGTTGGTTATAAAACACCGCATTCCTGCACTCGGCGGGAGCCCTTGTAAAATCCAGTTTGTGGTATTCATATCCCCAGTCGCGGGCAAGCGTTCTGTAAAGCTGCTCTATCCAGTCCAGCACCTCTGGGTTGGTTATGTCAAGAACATAGTAGTTCTTCCTCCACATGAATGTACACATTGAACCGTCTTTGTTGCGAAGCAGCCAGTCCGGGTGCTTTGCCGCAGTATTGCCGCCTGTCCATACAACAAAAGGGCTGGTCCATATACCCGGTCTGAAACCGTAAGACCTGATACGGTCGGCCGTATGTTTCATGCCCAAAGGAAATTTGCCATTGGGGAGCCATTCCCCAAGTTCCTCTTCCCAGCCTTCGTCGATCTGGAATACATCAAACGGAATTTTCCTGCCCTTTAGGGCTTCAAGCTCAATAATAATGTCATCATATGTGACTGTCGAACCATAGTGAAACCAGGTAAGGTAAACCGAAGGCGGAACAGCGGATTTTCTCGCATTGTAAAGCAACGCCTTATCACGTGCATAACATTCAATAGCCCTGAAAATGTCTTCATCACAGTCTATACGCACCCACTCACAGGCCGCCTCGCTTCCTGAAGGCAGAACTGTATTGAATAAACAGCCGGTCGAAAGTGTCGAAAGGCTTCCGTCGTCTGAAAGCTTGATGACACACTCAAACAGCTGGTTGCAGCCAGTCAGAAAACCAATGAGTAAATTTATTCCTTCCTTTCCGTCGCCGGCGGAAGCTCTTAGTACTGTAAGCTGGTCGCTTGTCAGAGACGGGGCAAGCCTTACATTCCCCATCCCGCTGCCCGATTCGGCCATGCTTCCCGCTGCGTCCCGAAACCTGTCGTCTTTGATACCGAGTGTACAGACAGAAGGCATATCGTTTTTATGACGCCCCTGCCTGTAAAGCATCCATTCTGAGGATGAAGCCGCTCCAAGCTTTATATCGTCTTTCCCGGCAAGTATGGGCGACAATTTCAGTAACCTTATATCAGCTCCGGCATTGTTCTTAAATACCAGGCGCACCCGGAACCTGTACGGTAAATCAGGATCAAATGCGACCTGCCTCGTTATTGAGAATTCTCCCTCTTCGCAGGATGATTGGTATTGCTTTGTGCAGCTGTCTAATCCGTCGGTACAGTCAATTACAACCGGGTTTGAAAAACTTAAGGCATCAAGGGCCACTTCACGGCCGTCATGGTTAAACAGCGCCGCCGAACCAAACAGCAACCTGGCCCTGCCATATGTGAAAACGCACTTTGAGTTGATACCGGTAAAAGAAATCATCTTGCACAGCTCCAATTCGACAACAAATCATGTTATAAATAATTCTATCATTGATATCAAAATGAATGTGAACACTATTGTAAATACTACTATACAAATTATAAATCGATTTATTACATAAGTCAACAATTATTTTTGATTATTCAGCAATTTTTTTTTGTAGAGTATATTTGAATTGCTTTTAATATTAGATTATTCCCAGGCAAGATAAATCCCTGAAATCCTTCGGAACAATGTTCAAGCATCCCATATAACGTGCATTGCGGCGAATACGCATCATTTATGACGGTTAATATAAGATAACTGGCATATGCTATTATTTAGCTGGTTATGTCGCAGAATAATTTACTTGTTAAAAATATATCGATTCATTTCCTATTACAACCAGCCCCGGGGACATCGGAGGTAAAGAGACATGCAATCTCACCCCATATTCCAGCCATTCTGCATCTGCTCCCATGACTTCCATTTTGCCTTTGCCTGTAAAACTACCCAAATTATCATAGGATACATCAAAATCAAAAGCCGCCGGCTCCTCGGTCAGATTAAAGACACTGACCACTCCCCCCGCCGACTCCTGAAGTGTATGAAGGTGTATATTTTCAGCAATACCTGTGAATATCCCCCTCACAAAATAAGGCTTCAGGGATTTATATATCTTCATCTGCCTGATATATGAATCGTAACGCTTCTCCTTGTCATATGGCGGCAAGCCGGGCGGATTGACTGAGACATGCCCATTTTTCCCGCCTATGCCAAGATGTCTTACCGTTGAAGCCGCCCACCAGAAGAAGAGGCAGTTGTCATTGTCCGATGCCATAGTTATATGGAGGTAAAGGGGCACGTTGCTGCCAAGATTGTAATAGTACAGTGACATCGCCTTCCCTGTTTTCAAATCATTTATACAGTTCCACATGAACTCGAATCCCCATTTCTCTTCATAGCACCGGTTTCTGAAACTGCGGCTATCATCTGTAGCAAATCCCTGTCTGAAATAAGTGGGTACGTAGTTACATCCAGTCCACGGCCATATCGGGTCATGCACTTCCACAAGTACACGCGGGCATCTCTGCTTCACTTCGCTGACGAGCCCGTAAATAGCGTTGATATGGTCCAACGAGGATGCGGGTCTGTCATGGCTGTGCCTGCTGCTGTGGCACGGGCCGCACCAGTCCATCTCATCAAACATCATGAATTTTACACCCTGGCTGGTGATTTTTATAATCCTGTTGAGTTTTTCTTCCAGATACCTGTCATTAACAGCACATATGCCCCTCAGATATTTATTATCCGGGTCGGCGGCCGTTTCAGCGGCTTTATCGGGAAACAGCTCCACTTTGTATTCAGGCGGCCACAACCTGCCAATATCATATTTGTGGTGCGCAAACAAAATTGTCCGGTATCCGAGATCCAATCCGTATTTGCCTTTAAGCTCACTTACCAGGCCTGCCGGGTCCCCAAGCCGGGCTTCATCCCATATTGTGAGGCCTTCGGCAGTTTCCCACCCCGGGTCAAGGTATAGCAATTCACAGCCGCACTCCGCTGCATAACCGGCCTGCTTAAGTATAGCGTCTCTTGTATAATATTTCTTAAGCATCTCAGGATTTGAGTGATGCCACCCGGTGTCATACAGCACATTCCAGTTGACAGGCGGGTTATAATTTACAGGAAAGCCATGCCCTTTGCCGCAGATAAATGAGCGATAGGCATAGAATGCGTTGTTTACGCCACCTTCATACCGCATATAGACCGTCGGCGCAAAGGTATATGATTCCCCGGCTTTAAGCCGCTTACCCCTGCCCGGCTCACCATAAAGGCAGAAACCCGCTCCGCCGAAAGTCAGCATGTGACGCAAGCCGGTCTTCTCCGGCCTTGCCACAGATAACTCAACTTCATCATTTGAGTATTTTGCGATAACAATTCCTTCATCACTTCCCCATGCCCAAGCTTCCGACCTTAAGATGCCCTTTTCGGTCAGTTCGGGTAAAAGCCGCCTGCCCGCGGGATGGGCAGCATTACTGAAAGTTCCTTCCCTGAGCATTGCGTCAGTATAATCATGAATGCTTCCATCCAGCTGCACCCTTAAAGGGATGGCACATAATCGCCGTTCTTCTCCGCCTTTACTCTCCTTTTCCTTCTCCTTCTTCTCTCCCTCTTCCTCCTTTTCTCTCTTCCCTGTCTCATCTTCAACACCACCATATACACTGGTGTCTGAGATATCGGCAGTAAACCCAAGTCTAATATCATCAAGTTCCACACTGCAGCTGTTCTTATTTGTCAGGGTGATAACCTCACACAAATTGCCGCCCTCAGAGTAGAAGCACTGCTCAATCTGTATACCGGAGCTGCCGAACAGGCCCTGCAGCATTATACCGCCATCAGTGCATTCAGCAACCATCTCCGGCCTATATTCGGCGCTGCTTTCCGGCGAAAAATCCGCAGCGTCGTCAAACCGCTTCACCGACACTGAATATGTATACGGGATATCCGCGTAATATTTTCCGCACTCCCCTTTTGACATCAGCGTCAGCCCTGAACCGGTATCTAATACAAAATCGCCAACCACATATTTATGTCCGCTCATTTGAATACAAACCTCGAATCGGTATCTTTCCCGGTCGCGGCAATATACCCGCCTACCCCAACGGCATCGGCGGTAAATTTTTTTCCACCTGCCCATATAGCGAATATCCTGCTTTCCCCGCCGCCATTGCCGATATAATAAACATTATTATTGATTACCATATCTTCAATACCGTTGAATGAAGCACCGTTTAAAACATTTATGAAGTATTGCGCGGATTCCCTGCAGACGTTATACCTGATGAAAATATTATTTGTCTCGCTGTTCGTATAGTGAAGCTCAAAAAACGCTGCCCTGGGATTCGGTCTTTGGCTGTGCGCCCAGCACATACCCGCACCTTCCAGTACGTTATGTTCAAAGTAGACATCGTGTAAAGCCGATGACTCGGGCCTGTTCCACAGTTCAAGCCCATACTCGAAACCGCTCAGTCTGTTATTTCTGATGTATATGTTATAAGTCCGGTTTTCAACCGTGCACTGGGGCGATATGGCAGCGTCGTAAACTTCCCATATTTTACAGTGTTCAATAACAATGTCGTTTGCGCTTCCCCAGATTTGAATGCCATTGCCAAACCTGGCCGGCAGTCCGTTTTCATACACTCCGGCGGTGAATCCGCCTCCAATATGGCATATATCGCAGTTCCTGACAGTTATATGGTGGATAGGACCCGCGCTATTGCTAATGGCGTCACCGGCTCCATATTTGAGGCAAAGGCCGTCATAACCGACATAACTGCATTTTGTTTCATCAATTATATATCTTGTCAGGGCACACTCGATATCTTTATAAATCAATGCCGGATTTTCAGCGGAATATATTTTGACTGACT
>JAQUNY010000095.1 GCA_028717405.1 Eubacteriales bacterium | reverse complement strand
CACCGCTCGGGTGAAACAGAAGATTCGACTATCGCCGACATATCTGTCGCAGTAAATGCCGGCCAGATAAAGACAGGCGCACCATCAAGAACTGACCGTGTAGCCAAATACAACCAGCTTCTGCGTATCGAAGAGGAACTTGACACGATCGCCGAATATCCGGGACTGGATGCATGGTATAACCTTAAGACAAAGTAAAGGAAACCAGCTGAACTTATGCGTGAATAAAGTGAACAAAGTAACAAAGTTTGCCTGTGCCTTGAAATGTATCAAAACATGTGTTATGATTAAACAGCTAAAAGTCGCGAAATAAGTCGCGAAATGATTTTAAGCGTAAGATGATGGTAAAGTGCTTTTTGGAGGTGTTCTGTTTGGAAGTGCTCAAGTATGTTGTAAACGCCTTTCATATACTGTTTGCAGTATCTATCATAGTGATAGTGCTTCTTCAGTCCGGGAAACAGGCAGGATTGTCAGGATCCATTGCGGGAGGCGCCGAGACCTTTTTTGGCAAAAACAAGGCAAGGACCATAGATGCAAAGCTCAGTAAATTTACGACCTTTGCAGCGGTGTTCTTCCTCATTACATCTATTGCGCTGCAGCTGATAATCAGCTATTACGGATGAAAACAGAGAAGGCAGGATTTCAAATGTCACAAGTAAATATTTGAAACAGTACTGATCAGGGACTATGCCGGAAAGCATAGTCCTTTTCATATGAAAGGAAAGATATTGGAGGATATGAAAAACAGAATAATAAAGTTAATAAATGAAGACGGTTTTAAGCCAGGGACCGCCGATGAGATTGCGGCTGCGGCAGATGTGCAGACGGATCGCAGGGCTGATTTTGAAGCTGCGCTTAAAGAGCTTGAAAATGAAGGATATATCTATATGACCAGGAATGGTAAATATGGCAAACCTGAAAGCTTCAACCTTATAGCAGGAAAGCTTTCCTGCAAGGAAAAAGGATTTGGTTTTGTCCTGCCTGTTCCCGGCAGAGAAATGTTAAAAACGCCGGCAATTGCGCCTGTAAAGGATGTTTTTATCCCGCCGGACGCCATGAACGGCGCCATGCACAACGACAGGGTAATTGCCAGTATAATAAGTAAGGATGGCGCAAGAGGCAGACTTGAGGGAGAAATAGTGAAAGTTCTTGAAAGGGCAAACACTTTAGTGACAGGCACCTTCAGGAAGGATGACCGATATGGATTTTCTTTTGTCGAACCTGACGACAAGCGGATAGCAAATGAAATATATATAAAGCCTGATGACGAAGGAGGGGCTTCAGACCGCCAGAAAGTTGCAGTCAGTATCGTTGAATGGCCGTCAAAGACCAGAAGCCTGTCCGGCAGAGTTATGTCCATACTTGGCGAAGAAGGCGACACAGAAGCTGAGATCCGCGCTATTATGATGAATTACGGACTGAGCAGGGAGTTCCCTGAGGATGTTGTCGCACAGGCGAAAGCCATACCGATGAAGGTTGAAGAGGTCATGGCAGCCGGGCGAAGAGATCTGAGACAGCTCACGACAGTGACTATTGACGGTGAGGATGCAAAAGACCTTGATGATGCGGTGACCATTTCCGGCATGAAAAACGGCTCATATATGCTTGGCGTCCACATCGCTGATGTCAGCTATTATGTAGAGGAAGGCTCTCCGCTTGACAAGGAGGCTATGAAGAGAGGCACAAGTGTTTATCTCCCTGACCGTGTCATACCCATGCTGCCCGAAGAACTTTCAAACGGGATATGCAGCCTTAATCCTAAAAAAGACAGGCTGGCCTTTACCGTAATGATGGAAATCAATAAGGACGGCATGGTGTTAAGCCATGAAATATTCGAAAGCATTATCAATATAAATGAAAGAATGACCTACACTGATGTATACGGCATCCTCCAGGGAGGTAATAAAGAGCTGGAATCCCGGTATGCTTTGCTGGCGGATGATTTAAGCCTGATGAAGGAGCTGGCGCTTATTCTGAAAAACAAGAGAGCCGAAAGAGGTGCAATAGATTTTGATCTGGCAGAGACGAAAATTTTATTTGACAGCGAAGGAAAACCCGTTGATGTAACAGGAAGAGAAAGGAATCTGGCGCATGGTATCATAGAGGAGTTTATGCTTGTATGTAATGAAACTGTTGCCGAGCACTTCTTCTGGGCTGAGATACCTTTTGTCTACAGGATACATGAAGAGCCTGATATGCTTAAAATCGAGGCTCTGAATGAGTTCGCGGGCACCATGGGCTATCATATCAGGGGAATGGGCGATTTGCATCCAAAGGCTCTTCAAAATCTGCTTGCGGAGGTCAGGGGCAAAGATGAGGAAAAGGTTGTAAGTACTGCAATGCTGAGATCTCTGCAAAAGGCGCGCTACAGTGAGGAGCACGAAGGCCACTTTGGTTTGGCTGCACGTTATTACAGCCATTTTACATCACCGATAAGGAGATATCCCGATCTGATAATACACAGGATCATGAAAGAAAGTCTGCGCGGCGTGATGAACGAGAAAAGGCAGGAAGACCTGGTTGCCATGCTGAAGCCTGTGGCAGGACATTGTTCTGAGAGAGAAAGAGCGGCGGACAACGCTGAAAGAGATGCTGACGACCTTTATAAAGCCATAATTATGAAAGAGCACCTGGGAGAAGATTTTAATGCCATAATATCAAATGTTACATCGTTCGGGATGTATGTGGAACTGGAAAATACTGTTGAAGGACTTGTCCACATCAGCAGTATGGAAGACGATTATTACATATTTGACGAAAAAAACTGGAGCATGACAGGCGAAAGGACTGGAAAAAGATACAGAATAGGCGGTAAGGTAAAAGTCAGACTTGCCAAAGCCGATCCCGGGACTCGCCGTATCGATTTTGTAATAATTGATGATAACGGCAAGACAGCGACAAAGGGCAGGAATAAGAGAAAGTTCTCTGCAGCTTCGTCAGTCAGCGGCGCCGGTATTAAAAGAAAAGCAGAAAAAAACAGGCCTGGGAGGCCAGAAAAATCGGGAAAGAAACCTTATAAAACTGCCGGGCAGCCGGCTAAGCGTAATAAGACCCGAAAGAGAGGCCCTGGGCCAAAAGCGTGACATTTCTGCTGTGTTATACTGAAAAGCGTTTTAAATCATTAAACAGATTGTCACATGCATCGTTGTGTATCTGGACCTTTATCGGCTTGCTTAAGTCGAGGCTGAATATACCCATAATTGATTTTGCGTCGACAACATAGCGGCCTGATGTGAGATCGATGTCGCACTCGTATTTTGTGGAAATATTCACAAAATCCTTCACATCGTTGATGGTTTTCAGCATGATATTGAATGTCTTCATGTTAACTTCTCCCCCTTGATATCTATCTTATATCTTATATCTTCTTTCCTCATATCACCAGCCATAATGCGTACATCCCGAAAACCGAAAAATTTCGTATGATATGACGTTTCCACTATATTTTACTTAAAAGTTAAAAATAAGTCAAACACTTGTCTGGTGCACATGACTTGTTGTGGCGTACGCCTGTGTGTTCATGTATAATGTCATTAATAAATGAAGGGGGGCTTATGAATATGCCTGACCTCAAGAAACTGACAATATTGCATTCCAATGATATGCACGGGGATTTTCTGGCCAGAGACAAGGATGAGAAGCTGATAGGCGGTGTTTCGATGCTTTCCGGCTATGTTTCGAAAGTACGGGAAGAGGAAGACAGCGTGATATATGCGATTGCCGGAGATATGCTCCAGGGTTCGCTTATCGATACAGAGTTCAAGGGAATTTCGACAATGGAAATAATGAACTATATTTCGCCGGACATTGCCTGCGCGGGCAACCATGAGGTCGATTACGGCCTGTCCCACCTTCTCTTCCTCGAGAAATACGCGAAATTTCCGATTATTACTGCGAATCTTTACATAAGAAACCAGAGCAAACGGCTTTTGCCTCCCAGCAAGATCATAGAGATCGACGGGATTAAAATTTTATTTGTCGGCATACTGACCGAGTCGGTTCTGGACTCTATCAGAATGGATAAATACATAGGGACGTTTGTCGATATAAAGGATGCCGCGATAGAAACCGGTAAAATATGCAATGCATACCGTACGACGGATGTTGATCTTACAGTGCTCCTGACACATATCGGCTATGAGGATGACTGCAGGCTGGCGGAACTTCTGGATCCCGAATGGGGCGTGGATATTATTATCGGCGGGCATTCACATACGATCATGGAGCAGCCTGCCAAAGTCAACAATGTGCTCATTGCACAGGCTGGAATGGGTACGGCGCAGATAGGTCGCTTTGACATCATGATCAATAAAGACGAAAACAATATACAGGAGTATAAATGGGAGCTGATACCGATCGATGACGATCACTGCCCGCATGATTATGAGCTGGAGAGCATTATCAACAGGTATAAGAGCCAGATAGACGAAAAATATGGCAGGGTTCTCACCCACCTGGCACGCAGGCTGACTCACCCTGTCCGCCAGAAGGAGACGGAGCTGGGGAACCTGTTTTCAGACATATGCCGGGAGATGCTTGGCCTCGATATCATGATGCTGGGTTCCGGTGCGATAAGAAAGCCGGAGCTTGGTCCGGTCGTCAAGGTGGAGGACCTTTACGCGATATTCCCATTCGCGGAGGCAATATACCAGGTAAAGATGAAGGGAGAGCAGCTCAGGAGAGCTTTTGAAAAGGTGCTGCTTCCCGAAAACCTTACAAACTCGAGCGAGCATTATCAGGTAAGCCGGGGAGTGGAGATCGTATATGATAACACCGCCAGACAGATTTCATCCTTCAAATTCAACGGGGCAGACCTTAAGGATGACGAAACATACAAAGTAGGCCTTGCAGCCTATCACTACAACAATATGGACAAATTTCTGGGGATAACGCATGAAGAGATACTCCCGAACGGCAGAGCTATAGTTGTTTCGACATCGCAGACTGACGTAATCGAAGAGTATTTCATGTCGCATAACAACCTGAAAGCAAAAATCGAGGGAAGGATCCGAAGGACAGGGTAGGGATATGAAAGCGGATCCCGGGAAATGCGGCTGTGAAGGCCGCTTCAGAGTCGCTGATTTACCTGACCTTTGCCTCGAAGGCCAGGAATTCAGGGAGAAATACGGCAGGAATAAAGCCATGGCCGCCATGACTCTCGGATGCAAGGCAAACCAGTATGATACTGATGTTATTAAAGATTCTTTTGTAAATGAAGGTTATGATATTGCCGATTTCGATTCAGGGAATGCCGATGTATTTGTAATAAATACTTGTGCGGTTACGGCTCTGAGTGACAGAAAATCAAGGCAGATGATAAGAAGAGCCCGTGCAAAAAATCCGGGAGCTGTTATCATAGCAGCGGGATGTTATCCGCAGTCGTCTCCCGGTGAAGTTTCAAAAATGACGGAAATCGACATATTGACAGGAACCCGGGGCAGGAGAGACATAGTCCGGCTGGTATGCAGATTTGCATCAGAAGGAAGAAAAAAAGGACCTCTTAATAATATTGCAGCAGCATCATCACCGGCATTATCATCGTCCGTGAGACAGGGGACGGTTCTATGTCCTGGCAAAGTATCAGTGAGACAGGGGACGGTTCTATGTCCTGGCAAAGCATCAGCATCAGCATCATCACCGCCATCGTCATCAGCATCATCAGCATCATTGGCGGCATCATCACCTGAGTTATCATCGTCCGCGCTGAAAGAAGTACATACAGGTCACACAAGAGCTTTTATGAAGATCCAGGATGGATGCGACCGCTTTTGCTCCTACTGCATCATTCCTTATCTGAGAGGCCCTCTTTGGAGCAAACCGCCGGCTGAAGCCGCAGAAGAAGCCCGGAATATAGCCACTGCAGGATATTCGGAAATAGTGCTTACGGGCATCAATATTGCTTCATATGGGAGAGGTCAGGGCGGGGGTGGAGTGCCGTTAACTGAGCTTATCCATATGATACATGAAACTGAAGGAATAGAGAGGATAAGGCTTGGATCACTTGAACCTTCTATGATCGATCACTCATTTATTGATTTTGTGGCGTGCCACAGAAAAATCTGCCGCCACTTCCACCTGTCTCTCCAAAGCGGATCAGACAGCGTACTCAGGAGGATGAACAGAAATTATGACACCAAAGGATATGGAGAGGCTGCCGGGTTGATAGTCCAAAGTTTTGAAGATGCAGGTATCACAACCGATATTATTGCGGGATTTCCGGGTGAGACAGACGAGGAATTCGCTCAGACAACGGTATTCCTGGAAAATCTGCCTTTGAGTAAGATGCATGTTTTCAGGTATTCCAGGAGAAAAGGCACAGAAGCTGCAAGCTTTGCGGAACAGGTTCCAGAAAAGACCAAAGAGGAGAGGAGCGCTGCGTTGATCGAGCTGTCAAACCGTAAGAGCCTTGATTTTATAAAGAAAATGACAGGGAGAAAGATGGAAGTGCTTTTTGAAAATGAAGCTCCCGCATTTCCGGGAGATATGATGTATAAAAGAAGCTATAGGGACTGCAGTAATGAAAGAAGCAACAGAAATAGTATTTTAGGTAACATTAATATTATG
>JAQUNY010000094.1 GCA_028717405.1 Eubacteriales bacterium | reverse complement strand
CAAAGTGAACCGGATGAAGTATAATAAAATTTAACTTTTTTATTTGAACGATATGGTCATAACGATATGGTCATACAGTACTTTGATTAGTTTGGCTGATCAGAGGCCTGTTACGTACTACACAGAGGTGTGGCCGTAATGATAACTGAATAATATAAATGCGATGAAGGAAAAAAAGTGCTGCCGGGAGTTAAAGAGATCCTGTGTATGGTGCGAGCAGGAACACCCGGAGCAGTAATAGCTCATTCCGGAGCAGCATTGCTGAGAGGTTTCTGTCAGGCAATGACGTTGACGCCGTTACAGTCTGGATGTTTTAAGATATCCTATGAGGGTGCTGAGCTTTAGCCGGTTCAAACAGCAGACAGCAAACAGCAAGTGTTTGTGGGTGAGGCGGAGGCATCGAATCAGGGTGGTAACACGGAAAAGAGCCTTTTCGTCCCTGCAGTGCGTTAACTGCGGAGAAGAAAAGGCTTTGTTTATTGATTTTATGAATGTTGGGCAAGATATTTCAGGAAAGATATTATAGTAATTAATGGCAATATAAAACTATCACAGAATAAGGAGGGCGATGGATATGACCGGTGCACAGGCAGTTGTAAAAGCAATGGAGGAGCAAAAAGTCAAAACAGTGTTCGGCTATCCGGGTGCTGCCATATGCCCTTTATATAATGCGCTTATTGATTCAGGCATCACACATGTTCTGACAAGGCATGAACAGGGTGCAGCGCATGCAGCCAACGGATATGCCAGGGCAACGGGACTGACAGGTGTCTGCATTGCCACATCGGGCCCGGGTGCAACTAACCTCATTACCGGCCTGGCAACAGCCCACATGGATTCAATTCCTCTGGTAGCCATAACAGGCCAGGTTGCGACCAATCTGATAGGAAGAGACGTTTTTCAGGAAGCTGATATAACAGGGGCTGCAATGCCTTTCTGCAAGCACAGTTATCTGGTGAAAAACGCCGGCGACCTTCCCAGGATAATAGCCGAAGCATTCCATATAGCGTCAACTGGAAGACCAGGACCTGTACTTATTGACCTGCCTGTAGATGTACAAAATCAGGAAACCGATTACATGCGTCCTGAAAGCATAAATATCAGGGGATATAAACCGACGTATAAAGGAAGCAGGATGCAGGCAAAAAAAATCGCAGGAATACTGAATAAGGCTGAACGCCCGGTTATTTGTGCCGGCGGAGGAATAATCAGCTCAGGTTCTTCGGGCGAAATGCTGAAACTGGCTGACATGCTGGGTATACCTGTGGTTACTACGCTCATGGGTATCGGGTCAATACCTTCAGCCCACAAGCTTTGTATGGGAATGTTGGGTTCACATGGAACGAAGGCCGCCAATTCGGCAATCAACAAAGCGGACCTTTTGCTTATCCTTGGCGCAAGGGTGGGGGACCGCTCAATGTCTTCCACAGCTCAGATAGCGGCCAAGGCGACTATAGTTCACGTTGACATAGATCCTGCTGAAATCGGGAAAAACATTAATGTTGATATACCTGTAGTCGGCGACCTTAAAAACGTGCTGAAGGATATTATATCCATATTGGATGACAGCCGGGACAGCACAACAGAAGATGCGGCAAAAGCCTGGAGGGAAGAGCTTTTCAAGATAAAAGCTTCGTCGGGTCCCGAAGAAAAGTATTTGGCCACAAACAAAAAAAGTGTAAATCCAAAACGCTTTATTAATATGCTGTCAGGAATGGTGCCTGAAGATACTGTAATAACAACAGAGGTAGGGCAGAACCAGATTTGGGCTGCCAACCATTACAGCATATCGCGGCCCAGGACTTTTATCACCTCGGGAGGCCTGGGCACCATGGGATATGGGCTGCCGGCTTCAATAGGCGCGGCGGAGGCACTTCCAGGCAAGACAGTCATCAATATTTCGGGGGATGGAAGTTTCCAGATGTCTTTGCAGGAGCTGGGGACTATAAAGCAGCATAAAACCGCAGTAAAAATCATCATTTTCAACAACAGCAGGCTGGGAATGGTCAGGGAACTCCAGGCATGCAAATATGAGGGCAGGTGCACACAGGTTTTCCTTGATGACAATCCTGATTTTATGATGCTGGCAGAAGCATACGGGATAAGTCATTTCAGGCTGGATAACGATGAAGGGGCAAAGGATGCAATCATTAATATGTTTGCAAAGAAGGGGCCGTTTCTTCTGGAGTGCATAGTGGATCCTGAGGAACCGACGCTTTAAGCAGCAAGGCAAATTGCGGCAACAGAAATTTTTTAACAGGTGTGTCAGTTTTTAATTACAAAATTGTTGTTAAGTTGTTGTGTAGTTATAAAGAAGGAATATAAGGGAGGTCGTAAAAATGTCAAAGCACATATTGGCGGTATTGGTTGAGAATCATGCGGGAGTGCTGTCCAGGGTATCGGGCCTTTTCAGCAGGCGCGGATTTAATATCGACAGCCTTGCAGTCGGGGTTACGGAAGATCCGGCAGTTTCGAGGATAACAATTGTAGTCGAAGGGGACGAGTATATTATCGAGCAGGTAGGCAAACAGCTTAACAAGCTTATCGATGTTATTAAGATAAGGGAGATTGATAAAGGCGACTCTGTAAGCCGGGAGCTTGCACTTATAAAGGTGGCCGCTGACACTGCTTCCAGGTCTGAGATACTTCAGCTTGTTGAGATATTCAGGGCAAAGATCGTTGATGTATCAGCAAACACATTGACTATTGAGATCTCGGGAAGCCTCGACAAAGTCAAAGCACTTGAGGATATGCTGAATCCATTCGGGATCAGGGAAATTGCAAGGACAGGGATGATAGCGCTTGAACGGGGCTCGAAATATATAAGTGTGGCTGACAATGCGGCAAGACATAAAAGAATAGCGGCCAAATGACAGATAGCTCAAGCCTGGTTGTGAGAACGGGAAAAGTTTAAGAACAGAAGCAGATACAGAAGCATATACAGATACAGATACAGATGAAGATATAGATACAGGTATAGATATAAAAGCAGAGATAGAGATATAGTGAGAGGGGGCACAGACTTATGGGCGGTATTGGCGATGTCAGAAAAATCAGGATATTTGATACGACTTTGAGAGACGGGGAACAAACTCCTGGGGTCAATCTGAATATTCAGGAAAAGCTCCAGATTGCCAGACAGCTTCAGAAAATGGGCGTTGATGTTATTGAAGCCGGTTTTGCAATAGCGTCGAACGGAGACTTCGAGGCCATCCGGGCAGTAGCCGGAGAAATCAGGGGAACCACAGTGGCAAGCCTTTCCAGATCTCTTGAAAAAGATATAGACAGATCCTGGGAGGCTCTCAGAGAAGCGGAGAGACCCAGGATACATGTGTTTATAGCAACATCGGACATTCATATGAAATACAAACTCAAGATGACCGAAGAGGAAGTTTATGAAAGAGCGGTAGCGATGGTCAGGTATGCGGCCCGCCTTTGCGGGGATGTTGAATTTTCAGCTGAGGATGCGAGCAGGAGCAGGCTGGAATTCCTTTACAGGATCTTTGAGGGAGTGATCGACGCTGGAGCTTGCGTTGTCAACGTACCTGATACAGTGGGATATTCTACCCCGCTGGAATTTGGCGGCCTGATCAAAAAAATTCGTGAAAATGTAGGAAATATTGACAAGGCTTTGATAAGCGTGCATTGTCATGACGATCTGGGTATGGCGGTAGCAAATTCACTTGCCGGGATCGAAAACGGCGCCGGACAGGTTGAGTGTACATTGAACGGCCTTGGCGAAAGGGCGGGCAATGCATCTCTGGAAGAAATCGTTATGAGCCTTTCGACAAGAAGCTCATATTACGAGGCCGGGCATAATATCGACACAACCCAGATCTACAGAGCAAGCAGGCTTATAAGCAGTCTTACCGGAGTCGAGGTCCCGCCCAACAAGGCGGTCGTAGGTTCGAACGCATTTGCCCATGAATCCGGCATACACCAGCATGGAGTACTTGCAGAAAAGAGCACATACGAAATCATGACTCCGGAGTCCATAGGGCTTTCAAAAAACAAAATGATCCTTGGCAAGCTCTCCGGAAGGCATGCTTTTGAGGAGCGTCTGAAGGAGCTGGGGTATGAGCTTGATGAAGAAACAATAAAAAAGTCATTTGATAAATTCAAAGACCTGGCTGACAAAAAGAAAGAGATTCTCGACAGTGACATAGAAGCACTGGTGGGAGTCGACATGGCCGGCATACCCGAGATATACGAGCTTGAGAGCTTTCAGATCAGCAGCGGAAACAGGATGGTGGCGACTTCTTCCATTATTTTACGCAAGAGCGGGCAGCTGATTACTGAGGCGTCAACCGGAGACGGGCCTGTGGATGCGGCCTTCAAAGCTATTGAAAGGGCTGTGGGTATGGCCTTCAAGCTGGAAAGCTACAGTATCAGGGCAGTTACAGAAGGGAAAGACGCACTGGGCGAGGTCAATGTTAAGATTTCCACTAATGGGAAGCATCTGGCCGGCAAGGGTGTGAGCACAGATGTTATAGAGGCGAGTGTCAAGGCATATATAAATGCAATCAACAGGGCCCTCAGTACTGCCGGGAACGGGCATTGATGAGTTGGAAATTGATCCCGGACCGGACCGATGCGTCAGCTGAACCAGGACTGATGCGTCAGATGAATATGATATGTTATATTGTAATAAAAAGGAGGGGATGACGTTGGGCAAAAAAATAAAAATACTTGATACCACCCTCAGGGACGGTGCCCAGGCTCAGGGAATATCGTTTTCCGTAGAAGATAAAATAAAAATCGTCAAAGCATTGGATGAATTCGGTATCAGCTATATTGAAGCCGGCAATCCGTCTTCCAATCCAAAGGATATCGAATTTTTCAAGAGGATCAAAGATCTGAAACTTAAGAATTCTGTCCTCACGTCATTTGGTTCCACCCGCCGTCCGAATATGGATGTCGGAAGCGATGCGGGAATAAGATCGCTTCTTGCGGCTGAAACCGGCGCGGTGACTATTTTTGGCAAGAGCTGGGATTTCCATGTCGAAAATGTACTTAAGACATCGCTTGCCGAAAACCTGAATATGATTCACGACACAATCAAATTTTTCAGGGAGTGCGGAAAAGAAGTCATATATGATGCTGAAGTTTTCTTCGAAGGATACAGGGACAACAGGGATTATGCGCTGAAAACACTTGATGCCGCCATGAAAGCGGGCGCTGACAGCATATGCCTCTGTGAAACCACGGGCTATGCGTTCCCTGACGAGATATTTGAAGTCACTTCAGAAATTGTTAAGAGGTATGGCGTTGAGATTGGCATACATTGCCACAACGACAGCGGAATGGCTGTAGCCGGTACCATTATGGCTGTAAAGGCAGGGGCAACTCAGGTCCAGGGTACTTTCAACGGCGTCGGCGAGAGATGCGGCAACGCGAATCTATCCATAATATTGCCCAACCTTCAGCTTAAAATGGGTTGTGAATGTATACTGCCTGAAAAGATGCGGACGCTTACGCAGGTTTCCCGGTATATGAGCGAGATAGCAAACCTGGCGTATGATGAAAGAATACCTTATACCGGATCATGCGCCTTTGCCCACAAGGCCGGGATGCACGCCGATGCAATCAATAAAAATCCGAAGACATTTGAACATGTCGATCCGGGAGAAGTCGGGAATGAAAGAGTTTTCCTGATGTCAGAGGTGGCCGGCAGGAGCGCTGTTCTCGGGATGATAAACAGGGTAGATCCGGAGATCACAAAGGATTCTCCCCAGACAAGGCTCATCCTTGAAAAGCTCAAGGAAATGGAATATCTGGGCTATCAGTATGAGGGGGCAGAGAGCTCTTTCGAGCTGATGATCAGAAAGGTGCTTGGCAAATATAAAGAATATTTCGACCTGAAAGAATTCAAGGTCATTGTCAGCGAGCCGTCCATTAACGGGGGCAACTCAGCGGCAATGATAAAAATCGGCGTGGACAGCGAAACAGAGATCACCGCCGCGGAAGGCAACGGCCCTGTTAACGCATTGGACAAGGCCGCCAGAAAGGCGCTGGAAAGGTTCTATCCGCAAATCAGGGATATCAAGCTGACTGATTATAAGGTAAGGGTCATTGATTCCAATTCGGCGACGGCGGCAAAGGTAAGGGTGCTGATCGAATCTACTGACGGGAAAGATGTGTGGACAACGATAGGCGTTTCGGCGGACATTATTGCGGCGAGCTGGAAAGCTCTTGTCGATTCCATGGAGTACAAACTGATGAAAGATATGCGGCAGTAATTGCATGTAAACGGGAGAAGACAGGGATTGGTTTTAGCGGGCAGGATAATTAAAAAAGGCACTGTCATGGCGGAGGCGAGGCTATCTCAGGAAACAGGCACGGCGTCGTTTGGCGAAGTGCTCGAGGTGCTTCTCCTGAAAGTGTGCAGAGAGCTGGATATCTCCGTACCGATATGGCTTGGCATCAACACAAAGGATCTGGCTATAAAGAGGCGCACATCATTTTATCCTGACCAGTTCATTGACAAAATCAAGTTCGACAGGTTTGAAATCATATTGGAATGACGATGAAAATGTCGACAGAGACAGGGACGACTATGATGATTAGAGTCAGGA
>JAQUNY010000093.1:4656-6630 GCA_028717405.1 Eubacteriales bacterium | reverse complement strand
TGCGGCAATGTTATATCCGCAATATAAAGGTAATTGGCGCCACCGAAGTACAAGTATTGATCCTTTACCGCGGCACACATTATCCCGTCTTTTTTAATATTATTTATAACATCAGGCTTCCTGCCGTAATCCATCAATACCACCGCCTACAACAATAATTTCCTTCCGTATCATAAAACAATACCTTCCATTTTCAAAAAATCACCGATTTTTTCTGAAAGGGCTTCCGCTGCCTCTGAATCGAGGGCTGGAGGAGCCATTTCTTCTGCTGTCGTCAGATGAAAAAATACATCTGTGGTTTGTGACTGATCCGGCGAAGTACCAAGATAGTAAAGGGCTTCTGCTGAAATTTCAGGAGAGGCCGAAAGCTTATTAATGAAATTCTTTTTATACCATTGATACAATTTGCCGTTATCCTTGCCGGACTCTGTCCTGACCATCCCGGGATGCATTGCGTTAATTGTCACATTATAAGGAGTCAGTTCACGGGAAAGGATATGCATAAGAAGAAGCTGAGCAAGTTTTCCGGCTCCATAAGCCTTGATACCGGTATACCTCCGCCTCTTCCACTGCAGATCCTCAATATCCAGTCCCCAGGCAGCAAAGCGGTATGCCTCAGAGTTAACCAATAAAATTCTACCCGTTCTGTCCCGTTGAAATTTTGGAAGCAGCATTTTGTTAATTATAAGGGGGCAAAGATAATGCACCGCAAAGTTTACTTCAAGACCAACAGGATTTTCTTTGCGAGATTCCAAATGCACACCGGCATTGTGTATCAGCACATCGATCGGTTTTTCAAGAGAGCGCAGATGCCGCCCTACTCTCTGTATGTCCGGCAAAAGCGCCAAATCTGCAATGACATATTCAACCGGCACGTTAAATTTTTCTGCTATTTCTTTACGCACAGACTCTGATTTCTCCGGATGCCTGTTAACCATCAGTATATGAGCACCCATAGAAGCATATTTACAGGCAGTACAGTAGCCTATCCCCGATGTTGCACCGGTTATGACTGCGAGTTTTCCCGGAAATGGCTCCAAATTTATCTCCGGATACCGTTTCATATTTCTGATCATGGCATATACATTTGACCATCTGTATTTAGCCCAATATTTTCTGACCCCAGGATTCATAATACTACTCTGCTCCTTTTTATGCTTCCCAAACTGTTGTTAAGATTTGTTTCTTCGTATAAACACAAGCTGTTGATTTCTCCTGATTTATTAAGACCAATGATTATTTGTAACTCTAATTCGTTATTGTATTTTATTCAATTCTGTGTTTCAATACATACATGAAAAAATATGTGAAAACGAAGAATATCCTGACTGTTTTTATAGTCATCATGGTTGGAATAACAGGATTTGCAATTTTTTCCAAAGATACCTTTGTTGCTCTTTTGAAGCATCCGGCGCTGTACAACCACGCTCGCTTTTTTCATATTGCAGCAAGCGCTCTTTTCTTCACAAATGCTGTTATTGGTATTATATGGGAGCGCCGGAGTTTTAACTCCGGCAACAGAGAAATCATATTGCACACTTACAAGACGGTTACGTTATTGGACTCTCTGTTTTCATCTCCCCTGATCATTCTATCTCTGTTGGGCGGCCTTTCACTTAGTTTCAATTCAGGGGAATTGTGGCAGATTGGTTGGCTGTCTGTCAGCTTTCTTCTCTTCCTGCTCTCTGGTATTATCTGGATTGCATCTGATATACCAACACAATACAGGGTAAAACGACTCATTTCCCGGCTCAGTCAGGAAGATCAACCCCTTCCTGCCGAACTTATCCGCCTTTTGAAACTGCGCTGGTGGATCGGTATGGCCGGTATTTTCCCATTATTGATTGTCTTTATTCTGATGGTATACAAGCCTGACATTACAGCCGTAGCAGAATGGTTCCGGTAGCTGTCGGGCTATTTAGCCTTTGGTACAATTTTTCATCATTATCGTCTCCCTCTCCACAATTATTGCTA
>JAQUNY010000093.1:3317-4556 GCA_028717405.1 Eubacteriales bacterium | reverse complement strand
AAAAAGAAATTACGTAACTCTTGATAACCCTACTTTTCGTGAAATAGCCAACCGCGAGCCTGAATTGTTTCTGCAACGGTTTTCTCCTCCGGTAATTATTGATGAAATTCAATATGCAACAGGTCTTTTGGAATATATTAAAATTTACGTTGATACCCATAAAAACTGCGGTGATTTTTGGCTAACAGGGTCGCAACCCTTTCATATGATGAAAAAAGTCAGCGAGACACTTGCAGGCAGGGTAGGTATACTCCGTATGCTCGGGCTTTCAAACAGTGAAATAAACGGATACAGTTCGCCGGAGTTTGAAGTAAATCCTGACGCTCTCATCAGTCGGCTTAAAACTGTAAATAAAATGACTATGCCCGATGTTTTTGAGCGGATCTACAAAGGCTCTATGCCGCGTCTTTATGAACTGCCGCAAACCGAGAGAGACGGATATTATGAATCATATCTCGAAACCTGCATTAGCCGTGATATTAAGGATTTAACACAGGTAGCCGATGAGCTTTCGTTTTTCAGATTTATTGGGATTGTTGCAGCCAGAACCGCTACCAATGTAAATTATGAATCTTTGGCAAATGAAACAGGCATTACCGCACCCACTGCAAAACAATGGCTTTCCATTCTTGTATCCAGCGGGCTTGTTTTGCTTATTGAACCTTACTTTAACAATGCCTTGAAACGAGTAATTAAAGCCCCAAGAATGTACTTTCTTGATGCCGGTCTGTGTGCTTACCTGACCCGTTGGAATTCCCCTGAAGCTTTGGAAGCCGGAGCCATGAGCGGGGAGTTCTTTGAAACATGGGTAGTATCAGAAATATATAAAAGTTATATCAACAACGGAAAGCGTCCTCCGCTATATTTTTATCGGGATAGCAACAAGAAGGAAATTGATATTATACTACATCAGAATAATACGGTATATCCTATCGAAATTAAAAAGAGTGCAGCTCCTAAGGATGCCGTCAAAAATTTTTCTGTTTTAAAGCCAATTGAAAGAGAACCTTCCGAAGAAGAGAGATTTACTGGCACTGCCCATCTCAAAACAGACATCGGAACCGGCGCAGTCATTTGCCTGGCATCTGATGTTTTACCGATTGATAATAAAAACTGGTATATCCCAGCATGGTTGATATAGCAAACAAGGGTGCATAAATTTGATATCCTGATTAAGCAGATTTGATTTTACCTCTATTATTTTACACCATCATCTTCGTTTATGCTATAATTCTAAGA
>JAQUNY010000093.1:0-3217 GCA_028717405.1 Eubacteriales bacterium | reverse complement strand
CGGCACAACTTTCAATCAGGCGCACATCCCATGCGGAACAGTCGGTGCCATATGCATGCCAAGCAGAGCGATGATTCACACCGGAAGGACATTGTTCCATATTGAAAACGACGGACAGAATATTCCGGATAAACATGCGCTTATTGGCGAAACATTTAAACTATCCGGCTATAATACATTTGGTACCGGAAAATGGCATAACTGCAGGAAATCATTTACCAGAAGTTTCTCCAATGGAGATGAAATATTCTTTGGTGGAATGAGTGACCATTGGAATGTTCCGGTTTATCATTATGATCTCAAGGGTGAATATGAAACAAAACTTAAGTATATTGAAGAGCCGGAAAAAAATAATCTGGTAAAATACAATTATTGTGACCATGTACATGCGGGCAAGCACTCAAGTGAATTATTTTGTGAAGCTGCCAGGGAATGGCTTATTAATTATGATTCTAAGAACCCATTCTTTTTATATATAGCTTTTATGGCTCCACACGATCCCAGAAGTATGCCGGACGAGTTCTTAAAAATGTACGATCCTGATGAGATCGACCTGCCGGAAAATTTTATGCCACAGCATGAATTTGATTATGGAATATATAACGGAAGAGATGAGGTTCTCTCGTCATATCCCAGAAATCCTGACTCTATCAGAAAGCATATAGCAGAATACTATGGAATGATTAGCCATCTTGACTGTGAGATCGGAAAAACAATTGATGCACTGAAAGCCACAGGTAAATATGAGGATACTGTAATTGTACTTGCGGGAGATAATGGGCTGGCACTTGGCCAACATGGTTTGATGGGAAAGCAGAACGGCTATGAACATAGCATCAGAGTGCCCTTAGTGTTAGCCGGTCCCGGCATTCCAAAAGGTGAAATAAGAGATACATACGCATACTTGCTGGATTTGTTTCCAACATTATGCGAAATAGTTGGTATTGATATCCCTGCATCCGTTGAAGGCAGAAGTTTAATGCCGGCCATTAAAGACAATAATATTAAGATAAGGGATTCAATATATTTTGCTTATGGGAGCGTGTTGCGGGGCATAAAGAACTCTCAATACAAACTTATTGAATACAGGGTAAAAAATCTCAGAAAAACACAGCTGTTTGATATAGTGAAAGATCCGGCGGAGATGAACAATTTATCTCATTTGACAGAATACGAAGACATTAAAAAAGACCTGACAAATAGATTATTAGAGTATAAAAATATTTGGGATGACGAGAAGCATGAAGCAGGCAAAAAGTTCTGGAGCAGATATAATGATTTCGAAACTCTTCAGGAATAGTGGCAAGAGAGACTAAGGTTGGTTCTGGACACTTCATTAACACCGTTGCAGAAATTTGTGACGCTGTATATTGGAACAGGTTGTCTTTTGATACGAGTATCACATATTCATATTGTTGCACATCAACATTTTATTAACAGTCATCATTGCTGTGTTGACAATTTGCCCAGGGGCCTTTTTCAAGCTTTACAGTCAGCTGTTTTTACAGATGATGAGGGAATTTCCCTTGCTCTGTACAATTCTGGAAAAGGAAGCATTCCACTACAGATAAGCCACAAAGTCGGCTATAATGAGAAAAAGCAGTTCTATATTCTGTTTAAAAAGCATATGGGCACAACACCCAACAAGTACAGAATGAAAACAAGAAAACCATAGTATAGCTGCTCAAGCTTTCCGACCCTCATAGGAGAGATATTCCTTCATATATGTGGCGTCGCCTGTCATATTGTTGAGAGCTAGCTTATCAAGCCCCAGGAGTGTCTGTCCTTTTATAAAATGGTCAAATTCGATTTTAAAACTGAATCTGTCACTACTGCCACCCGAGGCTACCATGTTTAAGCTTGAATTGCCTTTCGGCCTGATTCCCGCCTCGTTTACAGTAACACCGTTAATAGTAACGTCGCAGTTGATGTATTCCTCCTGAGTCGCATTATCAAGCATTGAACGGAAGGCATCTTCATCTGCGTCTATATTTATTTTGATCACGCGCTCCTTATCAAAGACCGCCTTCTCATAAGGAGGCCGGCTTTTATCAGAAGCGGCAATCCCGAACGATTCCGGAAATATCCACACCATACATTACCCGGCTCATATACATACGCCTCCCTTAAGTAGTCTACAACCGTCACCGGTTTCAGCATCTGTGAGCGCATCCCGGCATACAACTCACCGGAAAGGCCATCATCCCTGTCCTTCAGGAAACCGATATCACCCCTTAGTATACTGTCGCATTCTGTACTGGAAATAACTGCCGATTTCTTTGAGATAAGCCCCCTGATGCGGCTTTTCTTTTCAAGCCTGATTACGGAAGTATCGTTATTGTAAAGCCTGATTCTGTATTTTATCCTGTTGTCAAGGCCGTCGATTTTCTCATTAAGCACCTTGTTATATATATTGTCGAAATATATGCTCCTGACCCTGTATCTCCCGTCATGGCCGGCATTTATATCGCGCTTCATTACAGCCGCCAGCCTGACGCACAGTTCAAAATAATCAGACATATTGATGGCAAGCTTGTACTCATGCCTAAACTTCCCCAAATTATCTGTCTTTTGTATCACTCTGATATCACCGCTTTTCTCTTAAAAAATGCCTTAGTGCTATAAGGTAATTTTAAGATGGCCATTTGTCATCCTAATGAACTTTATATGATATAAATATGAAATACCTCAGAAGTGTTTATAATCTGGCGTTTGAGAAATCTGAGGCTAAACCTTTCGGCTTATTGGGGTATAATCAGTATATAAAAAAATATTGCATAGTTTATAATAGAGAGAGAGGCAGGCAGGAGAGAATAAACATGAAAAAAATTAAAATCGCCCAGATTGGCACAAGCAAAAACAGTCATGGCAATGATATCTGGAAAAGTTTATTAAAACAAGCGGATATATTCGATGTAGCAGGATATGCTTTGCCCGAAAATGAAAGAGAAAAATTTCCCAAAAAGATGGGCTCTTTTGAAGGTTATCCAGAGATGACCGTTGATGATATACTGAATGATCCGGAAATAGAAGCGGTCACAGTAGAAACAGAGGAAATATATCTTACAAAATATTCTCTCATGGCAGCTGATGCAGGAAAACATCTGCATATGGAAAAACCCGGCGGGAGGAAACTTTCTGACTTTGAGAAACTGATAGACATTTTAAAATCAAAGAATTTGACCTTTTCAACAGGTTATATGTATAGATTTAATCC